>CAYTPY010000012.1:0-39012 GCA_964439725.1 uncultured Erythrobacter sp.
CCGACGCTGCCGTGCGAGCCGACGCATCTTGGCCCCGCCGGATTGTCCACCTCGACACCGGGCCGCGGTTCTGCCGGGCAGAAGTCCGAGCACATCCTGATCGCTTCCGACAACACCGCCTCGACCTTCTGGATCACGAATCCGGACAACAGCTACATCGGCAACGTTGCCGCGGGTTCGGACATGGTCGGCTTCTGGTACGCGTTGCCGATCCATCCGACCGGCGAGTTCGAAGGGACCGAGGCCAGCAAGAACACCTGGCCGCGGCGAACCCGCGTGCGCGAGTTCAGGGGTAATACCGCGCACTCCAACTTCGATGGCCTGATGTTCGATCGCGGGCCCAATCCCGACAACACCTTCAGCGTCGGCGGCAGCAACTACCACTTCCCGACTGCCGATCCGGCCGACCCGAACAGTGAGCCATTGGTATCGCACTTCGCGGACTTCACCGGCTACAAGAACCGCAACGGCGCCGTCTGGGGCCGCGGCGAGCTGCACTTGTTCACGAACCTGCGAGTAGCCGACAATGCCATCGGCTTCACACATGCGGCGTCGGCCGTGGGCCGCGCACCTTATACCTCGAAGGTCGTCGATTCGCTGTTCGTCGGCGAGTCCGACAACATCGGTAATCCCCGGGCGCCGGAGGAGGTCGCCTACGGCCGCAGCCTGCCGCATCACGAGCTCGCCGATTTCCCGATCCGTGGCTACGAATACTACGACATGCGCCACGACGTGGAGAACACGACGTTCGTCAACTTCGTGCCCAACGACACGCGCGACGCGGGCGCTCTTTCCTACCTGATGTACACCAGTTTCGGCATGAGCTCCGAAAATGCGATCGAGGGCGCCAAGTTCGTCAATTCCAAGCGGGTCAGCTTCCCGCCCTATGTGCGCAAATGGGCTTCGGACCTGGGACGAGGCAATGCCTGGAGGGGAGCGGCGATCCATGACAAGGACGGCTCGGTGGGCGGCGTCGCAGGTTCCTACATCGTCCTCGACAACGGCATCGCATCCGATGAGGAAGCCTGCGACATCCGGGCGGACTGGGGTGCGGCCGTGTGCCGCGGCGACTTCGGCCACTTCGGTCTCGGCGCGAACATGGGGTTCGGTACCGAGCCCATCGCCGATCCGATCATGCTGAGCCGGAACGGCAGGCGGTGGGAATACACCGGCAACACCACAATCCGCAGCGGTGCCGAGGTCAGGGTAGAGACGAGCCGGGATTCACTGTCTCTTTCCCTTGCAGAAATGAACGACGGCTCGTGGGTGATCTTCGAGTTGCCCGGCTTCGCCAATGCCGCCGAGGGCGTCGAACAAAGCAGCCTGGAAGCGCTGCGCGCGGCCGATGGCACCGCGTACTTCAAGGACGGCGAGAGCCTGTGGGTCAAGCTCGTGGCCGCGAATGCGGGTGGACCGCCGGGCCCGGGTGCCCGGCCGGGCGGTCCAGCCGGACTCAACGTCAGCCGGCAAATTCAGGTGAGTTCAGCCGCGCCGGGTGAGGGAGCTCCCCGGCGGGAGTAACAGTCGAACGCGAAGTACGCGTTGTCTAGTGGGGCTCAGCGGACGCCTTAGCTGAGCCACCTGCGGTTGTTCCGGTCTCGTAGCCTCTTGGTCGGGGACCGGCCGCGCGCGCCCGCGAACAATAGATTCCCCGCCCAGAGCTCTACCGGGTGGGCTGAAGCCAGCGCCCGGCGCGGACCCGTGGCTGGTTTAAGCTCTGTCGCCGCCCTCGTCCCGCAACGGGACAGCAGCCCTCAAACCCGCTGTTTCGCGCCGGTTTCAAGCTCAAGACTAACGGGATGTTCACCCTTTGCCGCGAGAAAGCGGGTCCGATCCAAGGACGGGCCACGCATGGCCTGTCGCCATCGCAAGGACGCCGTAAATGCGTATGACTCAATCCGCCCTGGCCGCAGGGGCTGCGAGCGCGCTGCTCATGCTCGCGGGTTGCGGCAGCTCGAGCGGGCAGCAACTGGCGCCGGCCAGCTTTGTCGCGATGCAGGAAGGCCCGGGTGAGGAATATGTCATCGGGCCGCTCGACAAGCTGACCATCCACGTATGGCGCAACGACGAACTCGGCGCGCAAGTCCAAGTGCGCCCCGACGGGCGGATCACCACGCCGCTGGTCGCCGACATGCCCGCGGTGGGCAAGACTCCGACCATGTTGTCGGAGGACATCCGCCTGCATCTGTCGCAGTACATTGCCGAGCCGTTGGTGACGGTGATCGTCAACGAGTTCGCCGGCACTTTCAGCCAGCAGATCCGCGTGGTTGGCGCGACCGAGAAGCCCGCCTCGCTGCCGTACCGGGCCAACATGACCCTGCTGGATGCGATGATCGCGGTCGGCGGCTTGAGCGAATTCGCTTCGGGCAACCGGGCGAAGCTGATCCGCTTCGACAAATCGACCGGAGCCCAGCGCGAGTATGCGCTGCGGCTGGGCGACCTGCTCAAGAGCGGTAACACCCGGGCCAATGTCATGCTCGCTCCCGGCGACGTGATCATAATCCCCGAGAGCATGTTCTGAGGGGCGGGGCTTGAACGTCCTTCTCGAAGAGCTGCGCGCGGCGCTGTGGACGGTCTGGAACCGCCGTTGGCTGGCGCTTGCCGTGGCCTGGGGCGTGTGCCTGGCCGGTTGGCTGGTGGTGGCTCTGATCCCCAACACTTACGAGTCCAACGCGCGCATGTTCGTGCAGCTTGACGACATGCTGGCCAACCAGATCGGGATTGGCGCGGACTCTCGCAAACAAGACATCGAACGCATGCGCCAGACGCTGGTGAGCGGGACCAACCTGGAGAAGATCGTCCGCTCCACCCGTATCGGCGACACCGTGACGGCGCCGGCCGAGATGGAGAGAGCGATCGAGACGCTCGCCGAGAACATCAAGCTGGTCGGCGATGAGAAGAACGTCTTCACCATTACCGTGACCAGCGGACGCCGCGACTTGTCCGACGGCGAGAACGCCCGCTTGGCGCAGGACGTGGCGCTGCGGCTGATCGACATTGCCCGCGAGAGCAATCTCGGCGGCAGCCGCGGCGAAATGCGCGAGACGATCGAGTTTCTCGACCAGCAACTGGCGCAGCGCCAGCGGGAGCTGGAGGATGCCGAGCAGCGGCGCCTGGCTTTCGAGGCGGAGCATCCGGAGCTGATCGGCGGGGCGGCAGCCATTTCCAGTCAGCTTGCTTCGACACGGTCCGAACTGCGGAGCGTCGAATCGGATCTAGCCGCCGCGCAAAGCGCTTTGGCGGCGATCGACGGCCAACTCGCCGGCACGCCGCGCACGCTGGTGACCGCGGGTGCCGGCGGGGCGCGTGCCGCCTTGGCCCAGGCGGAAGCGAACCTGGCGGCGCTCGAAGGGCGCGGCCTGACAGCCAGCCATCCGGACGTCGTCGCCCTGCGCAACCAGATCGCAAGCCTGCGCACGCAAGCGCAAGGTCCCAACGCCGATGCGGGGGGCACGCCGAACCCGGCCTGGTCGTCCTTGCAGGCGATGAAGGTCGAGCGGCAATCGAGCGTGCAGGCGCTGCAATCGCGCGCCGCGGCGCTGCGGGCCGAGATAGCATCGATCAGCGCCAACCGCGCCAGCGAGCCGGCGGCGTCGGCCGAAGCGCAGCGGATCAGCCGCGACTATGAAGTCCTGCGCCAGAAGTACGACGAGCTGCTGAAGGACCGCGAAGAGCTGCGTCTGCGCGGCCAAGTCGAGACGGAGCGCAGCAGCGTTAAGTTCGAAGTGGTCGATCCGCCGAGCACTCCCCGCACACCTGCCGCGCCCAACCGTCCGCTGCTGCTGCTGGCGGTCCTGGTGGTCGGGGTGGGCGCGGGAGCCGGGGCCGCCTTTGCGCTGGGCCAAGTGAACGGAACTTTCGCTACCGCCGGCAAGCTGGAGCAGACTTTCGAGCTGCCGGTGATCGGCACCATTTCGCACACGCTGACCGAAGCGGCGCAAGCGGGCGCCAAACGAAGACGCAAGCAGTTCGCCGCCGCCAGCGGCGCGCTGGGCACGCTGTTCGTGGTGCTGGTCGGCATCGAGTTCGTCCAGCGCGGACTGATGGCGTGAGGAGCGAGGCATGACGGAGCACAGCAAGATACCGCTTCCGCCGCGCAAGGAAGGGGAATCGCTGATCGAGCGAGCCGCCGGCGCGTTCGGCGGCCTGGGCGGGTTCAAGGCCGCGCCCGTTCCCAAGGCTTTGGCGGCGCCCGGAAATCGCCGGGTGCGCAAGCCAGCGGTGAAAGCCGAAGCTTCGGCCACACTAGAACCAGCCGCGGAGCGTGCGCTGCGAAAGGAAGTGGAGCCCCAGGAGCGCATCCCCTTCAGGGCCGCGCCGCAGCCCGTCGATCGCGAGCGGCTGAAGGATCGCTCGCTGATCGTTCCGGGCGGGCCGGTGACCGCGCTGGTCGAGGAATTCCGCATGGTGAAGCGTCAGCTTCTGCTGACCGCGCGCGACATGCGGCTGGATAGTACGCCCGGCGCAGCGCAGCGGGTGCTGGTGTGTTCGCCGCTGCCCGGCGAGGGTAAAACGTTCTGCGCGACCAATCTGGCGTTGTCGATCGCCGGTGAGAAGGACAGCGAAGTCGTACTGGTCGATGCCGATTTTGGTAAGCCGTCGATACCCGGACTGCTCGGGATCGAGGTCGAGCCGGGCGCCAAGGGGTTGATGGATGCGCTGGCCGATCCAGGTCTGAAGGTCGAGGATTGCGTGATCCCCACCGACGTGGCTGGGCTCCATGTGCTGCCGGCAGGCAACCGCACCGCGTCGGACAGCGAATACCTGGCGAGCAGCCGCGCGGCCGAAGTGCTCGATCGGCTGACGCAAGGCGCTCCAAATCGCATTGTCATATTCGATTCTCCGCCCGCGCTGGCGGCGACACCAGCCGCCGAACTCGCCAAGTACTGCGGCCAGGCGGTGGTCATCTGCCGGGCCGACCGGACCGGGCAGAGCGCGCTCGAGGACGCGCTGTCGCTGCTTTCCGCCTGTCCGGACATCAAGCTGCTGCTGAATTCCGCGAACTTCAGTCCGAGCGGCCGCAGGTTCGGCGACTACTACGGATATGGGGGGTGAGGGCGTGAGGGGCAGTGTCTTGCGCTGGGCTTGCGGGTTAACCGTGCTCTGCCTGCCGACGGCGGGCTGGGCACAGGACGGCCGCGGCCAGACCCGCTCTGAGCAGCGCCAGGCGGAGACCCGCGGTGCGGCCGGCCGGAGTGAAGTCGTGCCCTATATCGAAGCGGCGCAAGTGCTGAGCGCCGAGCTTCATCCAGGCGATGACGTGGTGACTTACACCAGCCTCGCGGCGGGAGTGGATGCGACGATCGCCGGCCGCAACAGCGCCGCATCGGTCTCGCTGCGCTACGAGCGGCGAATAGACTGGGACGGCGACACCGCCGATGGTGACACGATCAGCGGGGTCGCTCGAGCCGGGGTTGCGCTGGCGCGGGGGGTCACGCTCGAAGCAGGGGGACTGGCCGCGCGAACGCGGGTCGAGGGCAATGGCGCGGCAACGATCGGCGGTTTCGCCGGCGACGATGCCGGAACCAGCCAGATCTACTCGGCTTATGCGGGGCCTTCAGTCCACACGATGGCGGGGGATGTCGAAGTCGAGGGCCATTACCGCTTCGGCTATACCAAAGTGGAGGCGCCCGACGCGGTCGTGAGCGCGCCGGGAGCAGCGCCGGCAGATGTGTTCGACGCGAGCACGACGCACGGTGCATATGCGCGCGCCGGCGTGCGGCCCAACACGGTCGCGCCGATCGGCCTGAGCGTCGGCGGCGGCTGGACCGAGCAGAACGTGTCCAACCTCGACCAGCGTATCCGAGATCGGCACGTGCGAGCCGACGTCACAGTGCCGTTTAGCCCGACGCTCGCTGCGGTTGGGGGCGTCGGCTACGAGGATGTCGAGGTGTCAAGCCGAGATGCGCGGCGCGATGCGACGGGCAACCCGATTATCGGGCCGGACGGCCGATACGTCACCGACGAGGCGGGGCCGCGACAGATCGCTTACGAAACCGACGGATTGATCTGGGACGCTGGGGTGCTGTGGCGGCCGACCCGGCGGACCTCGCTCGAAGCGCGGGTGGGGCGGCGCTACGGCTCGATGACTTATCTTGGAACGCTGTCTTACGCGCCGAACGCGCGGACCAGCCTGAATGTTGCGGTCTATGACAACGTGACCAGTTTCGGCGGCGTCCTGGTCGATCGCGTCTCTGCGCTGCCGGAGCAGTTCGATGCGTTCCGCAATCCGATTACCGGCCAGGTCGGCGGCTGCGTCGCCAGCCTGGAGGGTGGCGGCTGCTTCGCCGGAGCGCTCGGGTCCGTCAATTCAGCCGTATTCCGCAGCCGCGGGATCGCGGCCAGCTACTCGGTCGATCTGGGACGGACGACGTTCGGAACAGGCGTTGGTTACGACCGACGCAAGTTCATCGCCGCGGCCGGAACGGTGCTGGGTGCCACCAACGGGCTGGTCGAAGAGACGGTCTGGTATGCGGCTTACGCCAGCACGCAGATCGACGCGCGCTCAAGCCTGTCGGCGGACGTCAACGCCAGCTGGTTCCAGAGCGAAGCCGATCCGGCCGGCGCGGTGCTCGGGTATAGTGCGTCGTTGTCTTACCGCCGCAACCTGATCCGCGGTCTAACCGCGACGGCAGCCGTGGGGCTCGACGGGATCAGCCGCGAGAACCTCGACGATTTCCTGTCCGCATCCGCCCTGCTGGGCCTTCGCTACGCATTCTACTGACGGGCCAACCGGAGACCACACCATGTTCGAGCACTTCTATGGCCTTACGGAAAAGCCCTTCCAGCTGACGCCCGACCCGGCGTTCTATTTTCGCAGCATCACGCACCGCAAGGCGCTGTCCTACCTTGGCTACGGGCTGGCGCAGGGCGAGGGCTTCATCGTCATCACGGGCGAGGTCGGCGCGGGCAAGTCGACGCTAGTCGCGCACCTCATGGGCACCGTCGATCCGCGGCAGATCACCATCGGCCAGATCGTGACCAGCAAGCTCGACGAAGAAGAGATCGTCCATGTCGTGGCCCAGAGTTTCGGGCTCGACATCGAAGGTCACGACAAGGCGAGCGCATTGGGCGCAATCGAGGGTTTCCTCCACGAAGAGGCGCGCTCGGGGCGCCGCTGCCTGCTGATCGTCGACGAATCGCAGAACCTGACGGTCGAAGCGCTCGAAGAATTGCGGATGTTGTCGAACTTCCAGCTCGGCAACCATCCGCTGCTGCAGACCCTGCTGCTGGGGCAGCCCGAGTTTCGCGCGACGATCCAGGGCCACGACCGGCTCGAGCAACTGCGCCAGCGGGTTATTGCGGCGCACCACCTGGAGCCGATGGAGCGCAGCGAGATCGAGCCGTACATCGTCCACCGGCTCGAACTGGTCGGTTGGAAGGGCAACCCGCAATTTGACCAACGGGTTTTTGCTGAACTCTACGAAGCGAGCGGGGGCATTCCGCGGCGGGTGAACCAGATCGCCAACCGGCTGCTGCTGCTCGGCGCGGTCGAGCAGCGCTCGCGGATCGACGGCGTGATGTTGAAGTCCGTCCTCGACGAGATGCATGCGGAGAAGGCGTTCCCCGAGGCTGCACCGGAAGCCATGAAGGCGAAGCCGGCTGCGCCGATGGCTCCACCGGCGGCCGCACAGCCCGGTATCGATCGCGAAGTATTCGACACGCTCTTGGCGGAACGCGACGTGCAGATTGCGGAGCTGCAACAAGCGGTGGTCGAGCTCGCGAACCAGAACGACGAGCGCATGGCCGCGGCGGTGCGTCCCGAGCTCGCGGCGCTACAGCAACAGATGGCTCGGCTTGAAGCCAAAGTGTTCGAGCAGGAGCGGACGATCCGGCAGACCCTGACGATGCTGATCGACTGGATCGAAACCGAGATGGATCAGTCCAAGGCCGCTTGAGGCGGAGCGGGAGCATAGCGGCGTGAATGCTATCCCCTTTTCTCCCGATCGCGGCATGGCAGCGGTGGAACTGGGCACGATCGTCAACGGACTCTCCGTAGACGTCGAGGACTGGTTTCACGTCGGCGCATTCGAGGACGTGATCGAGCGCGGCGATTGGAGCGGTCTGGCGGACCGCGTCGATCGCAACGTCCGCGAGATTCTCGACCTGTTCGACGAGACCGAGGCCAAGGCCACGTTCTTCACGCTGGGCTGGGTAGCGCAGCGGCACGGATCGTTGCTGCGCGAAGTCGCGGACCGAGGACACGAGATCGCAAGCCACGGCTGGGACCATCGGCGCGTCTACACCATGGACCGTGCGAGCTTCGGCGAGGATCTCGCCAAGGCGCGGCGCGCCATCGAGGATGCCACTGGCGTCAGCCCGACCGGTTACCGAGCGCCCAGCTTCTCTATCGACCAGCGCACTCCGTGGGCATTCATGGAGCTCGCAGAGCAGGGCTACACTTACTCGTCGAGCGTCGCTCCGGTCGCGCACGACCATTACGGCTGGTCCGACGCCCCGCGTTTCGCTTTCAGGCCGCTGCCGTGGGCGCAGCTTGTCGAAATTCCGGTGACGACCGCGATGTTCGCAAGGCGGCGCCTGGCGGCCGGTGGAGGCGGCTTCTTCCGCGTACTGCCTTACGGTTTCAGCCGCTGGGCTATCCGCCAGGTCAACCGGCGCGACGAGCGACCCGCTGTGTTCTACTTCCATCCTTGGGAAATCGACCCAGGGCAGCCGCGCGTTTCCGGGGCACCGCTCAAGTCACGGCTGCGTCATTACACCAACCTGGAACGCATGGCGCCCAAGCTGCGCCAGCTCATCCGGGAATTCGCCTGGGGGCGGATGGACCTGATCGCCTATCGCGAAGCGGTGCGGTTGGAAGCGGAACTCGCCGCCGACAAGGTGCCAGCGTGAACGCGCCTGCCGTTCTGCAAAGCGAGACTATCCGTCTTGCCGACTTGCGGCAGGCGGGCGAAGTAGCTCGCATCGAACGCTTCGTAGCGGAAGGCGGCGGAACGGTGTTCCACCGCCCGGTGTGGTTGCAGGCGATCGAGCGCGGTACCGGACAGCGGGCCCTTGGCCTCGTGGCGGAGCGCTTCGGCGGGATCACCGGTTGGCTGCCGATGAGCGAAGTACATTCGCCGTTGTTCGGCCGCATGCTGGCTTCGAGCGGCTTCGCCGTGGCGGGCGGGGTACTGGCCGAGCAAAAGGCGACGGCGGTTGCGCTGTGTCGTGCCGCCGAGGAACAGGCGCGACGGCTTTCTTGCGCGACGATCGAACTGCGCGGCGGTGCGGCACCCGGCGACTGGAGCCGCCGCAATGACAGCCACTGCGGCTTCGTTGCGCCTCTGGCCGAAAACCGCGAGGCGCAGCTTCTAGCGGTCCCGCGCAAGCAGCGGGCCGAGATACGGAAGGGATTGGAGGCAGATCTCGAGGTTCGGGTGGGTCGGGAGGCGCGCGATCGGGCGGACCATTACGCGGTCTATGCCGAGAGCGTGCGCAATCTCGGCACGCCCGTGTTTCCCCGCTCGCTGTTCGACGCCGTCCTCGACATGCTGGACGCGGATATTCTCACCGTGAGCCACCGGGGAGCACCTGTGGCGAGCGTGCTTTCGCTCTACCACACGGATGCGGTGCTCCCTTACTGGGGCGGCGGTACCACGGCGGCGCGCGCCTTGCGGGCCAACGACCGCATGTATTTCGAGCTGATGCAACATGCGCGCGAACGCGGCTGTGGCGTTTTCGATTTCGGCCGTAGCAAGACCGGGAGCGGCGCATTCGCGTTCAAGAAGAACTGGGGGTTCGAGCCGGAGCCGCTGAGCTATGCGAGCTGGACGGCGCCGGGAGCGCCGCCGCGCGATGCCGACCCCCACAGTGAACGGCATGCTGCAAGGATCGCAGTGTGGCGCAAGCTGCCGCTGTCGCTCGCCAATCGGCTGGGGCCGATGATCGCGCGGGGCCTGGGATGAGCGGCGTCCTGTTCCTGGCCCACCGGGTGCCATTTCCACCTGACCGCGGCGACAAGATCCGTTCGCACCACGTACTGAAAGCGTTGGCAGCGCGAGGCCCAGTTCACGTGGGCTGCTTCGCCGAGACCGCTACCGACAGGGCTGCGGAACCCTACCTGGCGAGCGTGGCGGAGACGTGGTGCATGCCGATCCGCTCCAAGCCGTTGGCGCTGGCGGGGATGGAGGCGCTGCTTCGGCGCGGACCGGTCAGTCTGGCTGCGTTTCGAAATCGCCGACTGGCCGAATGGGTGACGCGTACCCTCGAAGGCCACCGGATCGAGGCGATCTATGTCTTCTCCGGACAGATGGGACAGTATGTGCCCGCTGACTGGACCGGGCGCCTGCTGGTCGACTTGGTCGACGTGGATTCCGCCAAGTTCGAGGCTTACGCCCGCGAGCGACGGGCGCCGATGCGCTGGATCGATGCGCGGGAAGCGCGGCTGCTGCGGCGCGAGGAAGCCCGGCTGGCAGAGCGCGCCGATCAGACGCTGCTCGTTACCGAGGCTGAGGCGGCCTTGTTTCGCTCTCGACTGCCGGAGCCGAGCCGATGCGGCGTGGGCGTGCTCGGAAATGGAATAGATGCCGCGCTGTTTGATCCGGAACGGGTGCAGCCTCATCCTGAGCTCGCAACCGCCGGTCCGCACTTCGTCTTCACCGGGCAGATGGATTACAAACCGAACGTCGATGCCGCGGTGCGTGCTATCGACCACCTCATGCCGGAGATCCGCGCCGTTCATCGGACCGCGCAATTTCACGTGGTCGGACGCGCGCCGGCGGCGGAACTGATTGCCCGCGACGGAGCGAACGGCGCCCGCGTCTGGGGTGAGGTTGCCGACGTCAGGCCGTTCCTGGCCGGCGCCGATGTGGTTCTCGTGCCGCTTTCGATCGCGAGAGGCGTCCAGAACAAGGTGCTCGAAGCCATGGCCATGGCGCGCCCTGTCCTCGTAACGCCGGCTGCCGCGACTGGCATCGCCGCACGCGACGGCGAGCACTTCGCGGTTGCCGATACTGACGTGGAGCTCATCGGGCGCGCGTTTGATTTGATCACCCGGGCAGAGGTCGCCCAGTCAATGGGCGCTGCGGCACGCCGACTGGTGCTGGAGACAATGAGCTGGCCCGCGATGCTGGCGTCTCTACCCGGGCTCCTGGGTGCGGACCCTAAGGGGCGGCGCCGTGCGGCCTGAAGTCGCCCGGACGCTGCGGGGCGCGCAATCGCTTGGCGGCATCCCGGCCGCATGGCGCATGCCGCTCGTTCGTCTCGCACTCGCATGGGCAGTCCTAATGGCGCTCGCCGCGGCTGCCTGGGGCGAAATGGCGTGGCAGTGGTGGAACGCCTCGACCTACAACCACATCCTGCTCATTCCGCCGATCCTCGTCTGGTTAGTGCGTCAGCGCTGGAGCGACGTTTCGCAGCTTATTCCGACGACCTGGTGGCCAGGGCTCATCCTGCTGCTGTTCGGGCTCACCACCTGGCGTGTCGGCGCGGCCTTCGACATCAACCTGATCAGCCAGTTCGGCGCCGTGTTGATGTTGCAGAGCGCGGTGACAGTGCTGCTCGGCCCCCGGGTCACGGTCGGCGTGCTCTTTCCGCTGGCTTACATGCTGTTTCTCGTACCTTTCGGTGACGAGATCATCCCTGCGTTGCAGGGCGTGACGGCGAAGCTGACGATCGAATTGACGCACGCTAGCGGAGTGCCGGCGTCGATCGACGGCATCTACATCGATACGCCGGCCGGCTTGTTCATCGTCGCGGAGGCCTGCTCGGGAGTGAAGTTCCTGGTCGCGATGGTCGCGCTGGGGGCGCTGGTGGCGCATACCTGTTTTACCTCTTGGCGGTGCCGCGCGCTGTTCATGATGGCTGCGGTCGTGGTGCCGGTGTTGGCCAACGGCGTGCGGGCGTGGGGGACGATCTACATCGCCCAGTCGCAGGGTCTGGAGTTCGCCGCCGGCTTCGATCACATCGTCTATGGCTGGATTTTCTTCGCGGTGGTGATGGCAGCCGTGATCGGCGGCGCATGGAGCTTCTTCGACCGGGCGCCCGACGATCCGCTGATCGACGTTGCAGAGATCAAGGCCGCGCCGTGGCTGGACGATCTCGCCCGCTATCGCATCGGCGGCTGGAACGCGCTGGCGGTCATCGCTCTCCTTGCAGCCGCCGTGGTCTCGATGGACCGGCTGGCGAACGTCGCCTAACGGGGCAGTGCATGTGCGGGATTGCGGGCATTTTTCATTGCGGCACGATCAAGCCGGTCGATCCTGCGCGGGTCGGCCGGATGTGCGACGCATTGGTCCACCGCGGGCCTGACGGAGCGGGCGTCTGGACCGCGCCGGGAGTCGGGCTGGGGCACCGGCGGCTGGCGATCATCGATCTTGCCGGCTCGCCTCAGCCCATGCATTCCGCCGACGGCCGGGCGGTGATCGTCTTCAACGGCGAGATCTACAACTACCGCGAGTTGCGGCGTGAGCTTGAGGCCCGAGGCGCTGCGTTCCGCACCGATGGCGACACCGAGGTCATCCTCGCGGCGTGGCAGCAGTGGGGAACCCAATGCTTGTCGCGACTAAACGGGATGTTCGCCTTCGCACTCTACGATGCAGGTGACCGAACTCTGTTCCTTGCCCGCGACCGCTTGGGTGTGAAGCCGCTGTTCACGGCGCACCTTTCCGATGGCAGCCTGGCTTTTGCCTCCGAGCTGAAGGGATTGCTCGCGCACCCGCTGCTGCGGCGCGAAGTCGATCCCCTGGCCGTCGAAGACTATCTGACCTGGGGTTATGTCCCCGATCATCGTTCGATCCTGAAAGGCGTCGAGAAGCTACCGGCCGGGCACTTTCGTCTGTTGAAGCATGACACCGCGCCGGGCACGCCGCAGCAGTGGTGGGACGTGTCGTTCGCGGAGCGGCGACGCGGGTCGGAGCGCGATCAAGAAGCCGAACTGCTGCATCATCTGCGTGAGGCGGTGACGAGCCGAATGATCGCTGACGTGCCGCTCGGCGCCTTCCTGTCGGGCGGCGTCGATTCATCGAGCGTCGTCGCGCTGATGGCAGAAGCGAGCCGCGACCCCGTGCGGACCTGCTCGATCGGGTTCGACGTTGGCGCGCTGGACGAGACCTCCCACGCCGAAAAAGTGGCGCGGCTGTTCGAAACCGATCACCGCACGCAAGTCGTCTCGGCCGATGGGTTCGAGGATGTGGATGCTTTGGTCGGCATCTTCGACGAGCCGTTTGCCGACGCCTCGGCGCTGCCGACTTGGAAGGTGTGCCAGATGGCGCGGGAAAGCGTGACAGTGGCACTATCCGGCGACGGGGCGGACGAGGCTTTCGCCGGATATCGGCGGCAGGTGTTCCACGCGCACGAGGAACGGGCGCGGCGCTTGCTGCCGGAGAGCTTCCGGCGCAAAGTGCTGGGGCCGCTGGGGCGCTTCTATCCCAAGGCGGACTGGGCGCCGCGCCCGCTGCGGGCGAAGGCGACGCTGCTCTCGCTCGCCGAGGATGGGGCACAAGGCTATGCCCGCGGGCTTGCGGCGGTGGTGCCCGAACTGCGCGAGGCGCTCTACCGCCCTGACTTGACGCGCCAACTCGGCGGCTATCGCGCCGAGCAGCCGCTGATCGACCTGATGCGCTCGGCGCCGGCGCGTTCGGGGCTCGACCGGGCGCAATATGCCGATCTCAAGTTCTGGCTGCCGGGCGATATACTGACCAAAGTCGACCGCACCAGCATGGCTGTGAGCCTGGAGGCGCGCGAGCCGCTGCTCGATCACCGTCTGATCGAATTCGCCGCCACGCTGCCCGAGCGGATGCGGGTGCGGGGCGGGCAAGGCAAATGGCTGCTGAAGAAGGCGATGCGGCGCTATCTCCCTGACGACATCCTCTATCGCCCGAAGCAGGGTTTCGTGACGCCCGTCGCGCAGTGGCTGCGCGGACCGCTGGCGGGGGAGGCGCGGGCGATCGCCTCCAGCGCGGCTCTGGCGCGGACTGGTTGGTTCGACTCTGGCGTGCTGGGCAAGCTGGGCGAAGCACACGTCGCCGGGCGCGCCGACCATTCGCGGTTGCTGTGGCAGCTGATGATGCTCGACAAGTCGCTGGTGCGGCTGGGCCTTATCGGCTGATCGCTAGCCTGCCTGGCCGTGACCTTCGGCCATGTACTCGGCGCTCTGCATCTCCTGGAGCCGACTCGCGGTGCGCTCGAACTCGAACGCGCCGCTGCCGCGGGGGTAGAGAGCGGCCGGCTTTGCATCCGCGGAGACGAGCAGTTTCACCTTGTTCTCGTAGAGGGCGTCAATCAGGGTGACGAAGCGGGCCGCCTCGTTGCGCATTTCGGGCCCCATTACTGGGATGCCGACAATAATCACCGTGTGATAGCGCCGGGCTATCGCGAGGTAGTCGGCTGCGCCCCGCGGTTCGCCGCACAGCCGCTTGAATGAGAACACGGCCACGCCCTTCAGCGCCTTTGGAACGTGCAGGGTCCGCCCTCCAGGCAAAGGCAGTTCCTCTGAAGGAACGTGAGCCCGGTCCTCGGGCGGATAATCAGTCAGGCGGAAAAACGTGCGCGACAAGGCCTCGGTCGCCGCCGGTCCGTTCGGCACGTGCCAAGTGGGGTCGCCGCCCAGCCGGTCGAGCCGGTAGTCGATCGGTCCGTTGAGGGGCAGCACGTCGAGCCGGTTTTCGATCAGGTCGATGAAAGGTAGAAACAGCTCGCGGTTAAGCCCGTCCCGGTAAAGCTCGCGCGGCGGGCGGTTAGAGGTGGTGACGATCACCACCCCCTCGTCGATCAGCGCGGTAAACAGGCGCGACATGATCATCGCGTCGGCGCTGTTAGTCACCATCATCTCGTCGAAGCATAGGAGCCGCGCGTGATTGGCGATGTCATTGGCTGTAAAGATGACGATGTCCCCGACCTGCGCCTCGCGCGCCGCACGAAAGCGATCGTGCACCTCCAGCATGAACTCGGCAAAATGCACGCGGCGCTTCGGCGCGACGTCGATCATCTCGAATGCGAGGTCCATCAGCATTGACTTGCCGCGTCCGACCCCGCCCCAGAGGTACACGCCACGAATGGGCTTGCGCTTGCGGAAGCGGGCGAAGAAGCCGGGCACCGGAGCTTGCTCCAGTTCCGCCTGTAGCGCCTGGAGCCGGATGGCCGCGGCTTCTTGCTGGGGATCGGGGCGCAGCTCGCCAGCGTCTATGAGCCCGCGGTACTGATCGAGAACTCCGCTCAGGCGGCGCGCTCCGCCAGCAGCTTCTTGGTCTCGGCGATCGCCTTGGCCGGGTTCAGCCCCTTCGGGCAGACGTTGGCGCAGTTCATGATCGTGTGGCAGCGGTAAAGTCGGAATGGATCCTCGAGCTCGTCGAGCCGCTCACCCGTCATCTCGTCGCGGCTGTCTGCCAACCAGCGATAGGCTTGGAGAAGAATCGCCGGACCAAGGAAGCGGTCCCCGTTCCACCAGTAGCTCGGGCATGCCGTCGAGCAGCAGGCACAGAGAATGCACTCATAGAGGCCATCGAGCTGCTCGCGCTGCTCTGGCGACTGCAGACGCTCCTTGCCGCTCGGCGTAGTGGAGACGGTCTGCAGCCACGGGCGGATCGAGGCGTACTGCGCGTAGAAGTGGCTGAAATCGGGGACGAGGTCCTTGATCACTTCCATATGCGGAAGCGGCGTGATGCGGACTTCGCCCTTGAGATCCTCCACCGCCGTGGTGCAGGCGAGCCCGTTCCGCCCGTTCATGTTCATTGAGCACGAGCCGCAAATCCCTTCGCGGCATGACCGGCGGAAGGTCAGCGTGGGGTCGATCTCGTTCTTGATCTTGATGAGCGCGTCCAGAACCATCGGTCCGCAGTCGTCGAGATCGATCTCGAAAGTGTCGTAGCGTGGGTTCTCGCCACTTTCTGGATCCCAGCGATAAACGCGAAAGCTGCGTACGCGCGCGGCACCAGGGGCCTTGTATTCACGGCCTTTGGCAGTGATCCGGCTATTCTTGGGGAGAGTGAACTCGGCCATCGGGATTCCTAAGCTGCGCGGCCTATCTAGCGTGCCGTGCGCTGCGGGCAAGGGTGCTGGCCACACTGGTTCGAACCCCGATGAGGGAACGGCGGCCAGACGGAGGGGTTAGCGGATGTGCGACCTTTCACGAGAGGCCCCACCATGCAGCAACACGAACAATACAGCGATCCACGCGAGCGGGACGATGCGCCGATTACCGCCGCTAAGGACATCCATCCTGACGGCGCGCTGCTTGCCGAGAGCGTGACCATTAATCGGCCGGCCCAGGAGCTTTACGACTTCTGGCGCGAGTCTACCAACCTCGTTGGGATCATGGAAAACGTGGTGCGGATCGAGCCGATCGGCCCCGATCGTTCGCTTTGGACGGTCTCCGCACCAGGCGGAAACGAGGTGAGCTGGGAGTCGGTCATCACCAAAGAGGTGCCCGGCCACGAGATCTATTGGCAGTCGGCTGAAGGCGCCGACATCCGGAACAGCGGCCGGATCCAGTTCGAGGAAGCTGGCCAGCGCGGCACGATCGTCCGCGCGGTTATTGCCTATGACCCACCGGGCGGCAAATTTGGCCAGTTCCTAGCCAAGTTGTTCCAGCGGGAGCCGCGCATCCAGACCCGCCGTGACCTCCATCGTTTCAAGCAGTTGATGGAAGCGGGCGAGATAGCCACAGGCGCCCGTAACCGGGGTCAGCGCGAAGAACGCAATGAAGATCAGACGGCGGAGCAGCAGGCATGAAAGCGATCACCTGGCACGGCAAGCACGACGTTCGCTACGAGACGGTCGACGATCCCGAAGTTCTGAACCCGCGCGATGCGATCATTCGAGTGACCTCGACCGCGATCTGCGGCTCGGACTTGCATCTCTACGATGGTTACATCCCAGCGATGAAACCCGGAGACGTGCTGGGCCACGAGTTCATGGGTGAAGTCGTCGAGGTCGGCTCTGGCAGCACTCTCAAGCCCGGACAGCGTGTGGTGGTGCCGTTCACGATTTCCTGCGGACGCTGCTATCACTGCGAAAAGCACCAGTATTCCGGCTGCGAGAACGGGAACCCGGCCGATAAGCAGGACATGGGGCGCGAACTCTATGGCCAGCCCACTGCGGGCCTGTTCGGATATAGCCATCTCACTGGCGGATATTCGGGCGGACAGGCAGAGTACGTGCGTGTGCCGTTTTCCGACGTCGGGCCCTTGGTCATCCCGGACGACAGCATCGAAGACGACAAGGTCCTCTTCCTCACCGACATCCTGCCTACGGGCTGGATGGGGGCGGAGAATGCGGAGATCGAACCCGGTGACACCGTGGCGGTCTGGGGCTGCGGCCCGGTCGGCCTGTTCGCCATTCAATCGGCGTTCCTGATGGGGGCAGAGCGCGTGATCGCGATCGATCACTTCCCGCATCGGCTGGAGCTGGCGAAGACGTTCGGCGCCGAGACCATCAACTTCGAGCAAACAAAGGTCTATGAAGCGCTCCAGGACATGACCGGCGGTATCGGTCCGGATGCCTCTATCGACTGCGTGGGCATGGAAGCGCACGGCGCCTTCGCCGACAACGTGATCGATCAAATCAAGGTTTCCACTTTCCTAGGTACGGATCGGGCGCACGCGATCCGCCAAGTCATCGTCGCTACCCGCAAGGGCGGCAGGGTGTCGATGCCGGGCGTCTATGGCGGCTTCGTCGATAAGTTCCCGCTGGGCGCGCTGATGCAGAAGGGGCTGACGCTGAAGACGGGCCAGACGCATGTGCAGAAATACCTGCGGCCGCTCTACACCGCGATCGCGGAGGGCAAGATCGACACGACGTTCCTGATCAGCCACCGGATGCCCCTGGAAGAAGGCCCCGTCGGATACCAAAAGTTCCATGACGAGCAGGACACTTACACCAAGATCGTGTTGAAGACGGGAGAAGGGTCACGGCTCGCCGCCTGATCGGAGCCCCTGAAGCCGCTTGCGAACTCTTGCGTCGCCGCGCCTCACCGGGCACGGCGAGGCATGCGGATCGTCATTTACGATCTGGACGGTACGCTGCTGGCCGGATCTACCTATACCCCGTTCCTGGCGTTTGCCGCCGCGCGCCTGGCGCCCTGGCGCCTCGTTTTCTTCCCGATCTGGGCCGCGCTGCTGATCGCGCACGAGCTCGGAGCGCTCGACCGTACCTCCCTGAAGCATCTCGGGATGCGGCTGATGCTCGGACGACCCGCGGCTGGGCGCCTGGCGGCGGTCTCCGCCGCCTTCGCCAGCGCGCGGCTGAGCCGCCTCTATCCCGGTGCGCGCCGCATGCTGGAGGAGGATGCTGCGGAAGGGCACATGCAAGTCATCGCTACCGCTGCTTACGGATTCTATGCCGGGTTGATCGGTCGGGGGTTGGGGGTGGATAACGTGATCGCAAGCTCCTGGACCGAGCGAGGTGCTCCTAGCCCGAACTGCTATGGGCCCGAAAAGCTGGCCCGCGTGCAGGCCTGGCTCAGGGAGAGGGGTGCCGATCGGGGAGTGACGCGAATTCGCTTCGTCAGTGACAGCTTCGCCGACGCACCGCTGCTGGACTGGGCCGACGAGGCGTGGTTCGTAACGGCAAGTTCTGCCAAGGCACGACGCGCTCAGGCAAGAGGCTGGCGAGTGGTCGATTTCAGGCGCTGAGCGCCCGCGCTATCAGACCGACGTGCCGGTCCCATCGAAACGTCGTGGTGGCGTGCTCGCGAGCGGCGCTTGCCATTGCGCGGCGACGCGAGGCATCCTCCAGCAGCCGGCGTAGCGCGGCTTCAAGCTGACTATCGTCGCGGCCATCGATGACGAGTCCGGAGAAACCGGGATCGATCAACTCGGGCGCGCCGCCGTCACTGCCGACGATGACCGCGGTGCCGGCAGCCATCGCATCTGCGATGGTTATGCCGAACCCTTCGAAATCCCGGCCCCCGTCGATCTCGACCTGCGGGTGGAGAAAAACGTCTGCCTCGGCGTGCAGCGCGGCAATGCGGTTTTCATCGAGATAGCCGGCAACCTCGACCGGGCCCTCCAAGCCAAGCTCTTCGACAAGAGCCTTGATCCGAGCCAGCTCTGGCCCGCGGCCGCCGATGACGTAGCGGAATTGAAAGCCATCGCGTCGCAAACCGGCACAAGCCCGCACGCAGGCCGCGATGTTCTTGCGTGGCTCGAGACGGCAGAGAGAGAACAGCAACGGCACGTCCGGGGCGGGTCGGTCTTCAGGTTCCGGTGCGGGGCGGCTGAGGCCGTTCCACGCGACGAGAGGCTCCTGCCGGATAGTGCCAAGGCGCTCGACGAGCTTGCGCCGGCTGTAGTGGCTAACAGCCACCGTCAGTCGGGCGCGGGCGGCAACGCCTTCCATCACCGCTCGCATCGCTGCGCCACCGTACATGAACTCCCGGCCGTGAAAGGTGGTGGCGTAAGGCAGCTTGAGCAGCATCGGGAGCACGGAGGTACGCCAGGTCGTGCCGTGCACCAGCGCCGGCGCCCCATGGAGCGCTTGCTGCCTGCGCATGGCGGCTAGCAGCCGGAACGGGATCAACGGCGACTTTCCCGGCCCAATGTCGACGAGCGCGACCGCGCCGACGGCTTCACGGCGCGGGCCGCGGCTGGTCTGGGTGAAAACCGTGACCATAGCACCAGCGGCGGCCCAGGCTTCGGCTACACCTTGGGCATAAGTCTGCATGCCGCCTTCGTCGGGATGATAGCCTTTCGCCATCACCCAGACGGACTTATCCGACCAGTCGATGCTGGAGCCGTCAGGCATTACGCCCGTCCCGTTCCAGGAATTCGCGGATGGCCTGCGCGGCGCGTTCGGCGGAAGGTTCCTCGGTCAGCGAGAAAGTGTCGTCGAACAAGGCGCGCTGAGCCGGAAGGTACTGGTCATGCGTATCGATCGCGCGATCCACCGCTGCGATGATGTCCTGCCCAGGCCCGAGCACCCCGCCGGTACGCCAGTGCGCGTAACTCGGATCGTGTTCCCACGCGACTCCGTGCGCGTTGAGGTGCAGGCAGGGGCGGGGGCGGTAGAGGAACTCGTAGACCTGGCTGCTGACGTCTCCAACATAGACGTCCGCCGCGTTGGTGTAGCGCATGTCGCTGGAAGCCGGGCTTCCCAGGTCGATATGGATGTGCGGGGCCGCGCTATAGCGGCGATCCGGTCTGCGGGCGCGGCGGATTGCCGGCGGAGCGATAGTCACCGTCCACGGCCGCGTGAATAGCATGACGTGCGGAGCAAAGATGAGGTTGTAGCGATCCGTACAGTAGAACGCTTCCAGCACCGCCTCACCCATTCGATACCAGCTAGAGAGCCGGGGCGACGGATGCGGGGCATAGAGTACGACCGGCTTTGTCGGATCGGCGAATGGTACAGGCGCCGTGTTATCGGCGTAGATGTCGAACTTGGGATAGCCGACGATGGCGACGCGTGCAGGGTCCGCCCCGGCTTCGGCAACCAGTCGCCGCGCCACTTTCGGGCCCGACACCAGCGTGAGATCGAACAGGGCGCTATCCGGCCCAAAACCGATTGCGCGATCACCAGCGCCGTGGCGGGTGTGCACGATGCGAAGGTGATCGAGCCCATAGCGGGTCTTCAGCAGCAGCGATGTCTTTTCGGAGACCACGAGTGCATCGAAACCCCGGAAGAAGTCGAGATTTTCGCGATAGACCGCCAGTTTGCGCGCGGGTATCAGTCCCTCCAGTGTCGTTTCGAGCCCGCGCGACAGGGCGGACTCGAGACCCAGCCGCACCACATTGCACTCGTCGATAGAAGCGCCACAAAGGTCGCGAACATGTCGCTCCGTCTTCTCTGTGGTGACGGCAAGAGTAATCGATCCCGGCTTGCGCTTCGCCAGCGCCAACGCAATGGGCAAACTGTGGGCGACCTGGTGCAGCTGATCGTGATTGAAGAGGAAGCAGGTGCGATCCATCGCGGCGGCGCTAGACCGCACCCGGGGGCGGGTAAAGTGATCGCATCGGGAAACCGTCGCCTGACTCGTCGGTTTCGGGCCTAATGGACGCAGCCAAATGAACGTATATGCCGGAATCGAACCTGACCGCGCATGCCTAAGGCCGGACGGCTCGGATGGTCCCGCCCTGTTGGCACCGGGGGACGTGCCGGTGGTCGCGCTCGTGTTGGCGGGCTCGCGCGGGGGCACCGATCCGGTCGCGGCGGCTGAGGGCGTCACGCACAAAGCGTTGGTGCGGGTAGGGCAATCCACCATGCTGGAGCGGGTGATATGTGCGCTCCGCCAAGCAGGTGTGCGCCGCGTGCTGGTCTCGACCGATACGCCCGGAACGGTGGCCTTGGCCTGTGCCGCCGGCGCCGAAATCGTCGAACCCGGCGCGGGACCGAGCCAAAGCGTCGCGCTCGCCATGGAACTCTCCGGCGCACCCTTGCTGGTGACGACCGCCGATCATGCGCTACTCTCGCCAGAATGGGTGCGGCACTTCGTGGCAAACGCGCCTGCAACGGCCGACGTCGCGATCATGCTCGCCCGCCAGCAAGATGTGATGAGTGCAGTCCCCAGCACTCGCCGAACCTGGCTGCGCTTTGCTGACGGCGCGTGGTCGGGCTGCAACCTCTTCCTGCTGGCGACTGATCGCGCGGCCCTTGCGGTCGATCAATGGTGCGCGGTCGAGCGAGAGCGCAAGCGACCCTGGCGGCTGGCGGCGCGTCTCGGCTGGGCGACCTTCTCAGAATATCTTGCGGGCAGCCTGACGCTCTCCGACGCTATAGGACGTGTAGGCCAGCGCATGGGGATAAGCGCGGCACTAGTGCCCGCCAGCCACGGGCTCGCGGCCGTCGATGTCGACAAAGTGGAAGACCTGGAGCTGGTGCGGGCGATCGTCGCCGGCAGGTCATCGAGTTGGGAACCGGATCATCTGTCCGTGGCGGACGTGCTTGTCGCCCCGTTCGTGGAAGGCCGCGGCGGCAGGGGCGCTGCCCTGGTACGGGCGGCGGGCGGCATGGCATTGGCGGGACTAAGACGCGCTCTCAGCAGGCTGCGCTCCGCGTAAAGCGCTCCGCGTAAAGTAGCCAGTTCGTTCCCCGCCCGGCCGCATAGGGCCGGACGGGGAGCGTATCGCTCGATCAGTCGCCGAAGGTCCGCTGCCACCATCCGCGACGCGGGGGCGCCGTGGTTTCGTCGGCGGCCGGTTCTGCGACCACTTCAGCGGTAGCCGCCGTGGACTCAGGCTTGACGTCCGGTTGAGGCTGGGGATCAGGAGCCGAAGCGGCTTGCGCTTCCGGCTCTTCTGCCACCGGTTCAGCCTTCTTGCGCCGCGTACGCTTGGGCTTCTCGGCAATGGGCTCTGGGGCCACTTCCGCGATCTCCGCTGGGGCGACATCCTCCGGTGCAGTCTCAGCTTCCACCACCGGTTCGGCCTTCTTGCGGCGTGTG
This sequence comes from uncultured Erythrobacter sp., assembly GCA_964439725.1. GTDB lineage: Bacteria > Pseudomonadota > Alphaproteobacteria > Sphingomonadales > Sphingomonadaceae > Croceibacterium_A. The sequence goes on from CAYTPY010000012.1 coordinate 22,319, forward strand.
CGCGGCTTGGGGGCAGGCGGCTCCGCCGGCTCGGGAGCGGCTTCCGCTTTCGGTGCTTCCGTGGCTTCTTCGGTAGAAGCCTCTGAGACAGGTTCCTCGGCCTTTTTCCGGCGACTGCGGCGCTTGGGCGCCGCCGGCGCTTCGGCAGCTTCTTGCGGCTCGGCCGAGGCAGCTTCGGCGCTGGCTTGTTCGGCAATGGCCTCGCCTGCTTCGGATCCTTCAAAACCGCTGGTTTCGATCACATCCGCAGCTTCTGAGCCGGTCTCCGCGTGGCCTTCGTCCTCGTCTTGACCTTCGCTCTCGCCATTCGCCTCACCCTCGTGGTGGGGCTCGCTCTCGCCGTCCGGCCTGCGACGCCTGCGGCGACCGCCACGGCGTCGACGCTTACGCGGACGGTCCTCACCATCCCCGTCGGCATCGCGCGGTGGCGAGCCATTCTCGCTCCCGCTCTCATCATCAGCGTCCGACTCGTCGTGGCTTTCGCCGTCTCCATCCTCGCCGTCAGAGTCGTCGGGACCAGAGTGCTCTTCGCCGTCGTCATGACGGTTCCGGCCGCGTCCGCCGCGCCGGCGCCTGCGGCGCTTGCTCGAACGATCCTCGTCGTCCTCAGACGAGCGCGCGGATCGCTCCTCGCGCTCTTCCTGGTCTTCGTCTTCGTCCTCCGGATAAGCCTCGTCTTCCGCTTCTTCGACGATGGGCTCGAACTTCGGCGTCGTGGTGGGGCGCGGTCCAGTGCTGACCGCGCGCATTTTGGCGCCTTCCTGCTCACCTTCAGGGATGACCTCGACGGTTACCCCATATCGATCCTCGATCTCGGCAAGGTCGGCGCGCTTGGCGTTGAGCAGGTAAACGGCCGCTTCGGTCGACGCGTACAGCGTTACCGTGGTGCCTTTACCCTTGGCAGCTTCGTCTTCGATCAGGCGGAGGGCCGAAAGGCCGGCGCTCGATGCCGTGCGGACCAGCCCGGTGCCATCGCAGTGTGGGCAAGAACGCGTGGTGGCTTCGAGTACTCCGGTGCGAAGCCGCTGACGGCTCATCTCCATCAGACCGAAGCCCGAGATGCGGCCGACCTGAATCCGCGCGCGGTCGTTCTTCAGCGCGTCCTTCATCGCCTTTTCGACCTTACGGACGTTAGATCCGTATTCCATGTCGATGAAGTCGATGACTACGAGCCCAGCCATGTCGCGCAGGCGAAGCTGACGCGCGATCTCGCGCGCTGCCTCGAGGTTGGTGTTGAGCGCCGTCGCCTCGATGCCGTGCTCCTTGGTAGAGCGACCCGAGTTGATGTCGATCGAGACGAGCGCTTCGGTCGGATTAATGACGAGGTAGCCGCCGCTCTTCAGCTGTACGACCGGGTCGTACATGGCCGAAAGCTGGTCTTCCGCGCCGTAGCGCTGGAACAGCGGCACTGGATCCGCATACTGCTTCACCCGCCGGGCATGGCTCGGCATCAGCAGCTTCATGAATTCCTTCGCCGCGCGGTAACCGCCTTCTCCTTCTACGACGACTTCTTCGATCTCCTTGTTGTAGATGTCCCGGATAGCGCGCTTGATCAGGTCGCTGTCCGAATGGATCAGCGCCGGCGCGCTTGAAGCTAACGTGTTCTCTCGAATCTCGTCCCACAAGCGGGCTAAGTAGTCGAAGTCCCGTTTGATCTCAGTCTTGGTGCGCTGCAGGCCGGCGGTACGGACGATCAGGCCCATGCTCTTGGGCAGGTTCAGTTCGCCTACGATCTGCTTCAGCCGCTTCCGGTCGCTCGCGGAGTTGATCTTGCGGCTGATGCCGCCGCCGTGGCCGGAGTTTGGCATCAGCACGCAGTAGCGTCCGGCGAGGCTGAGGTATGTGGTCAGCGCCGCGCCCTTGTTGCCACGCTCTTCCTTCACGACCTGGACCAGCAGCACTTGACGCCGCTGGATTACGTCCTGAATCTTGTAGCGGCGGCGCAGGGCCTGCCGCTTGGCGCGAAGCTCGTCAATTTCCTTGGCGCGCGAGCGTCCACCGCCGTGACGGCGGCCCCTGCCACCGCGACCGCGCGAAGCGGGCTCGCCTTCTTCGTCCACGACTATGTCGCGATCGGATTCGTCCTCGTCATTCTCGTCTTCGGTGCCGTTCTCGACGTGACCGTCCTCGATCGTCGCAACCTCGTCGCCGTCACCGCTGTCGATCTCTTCGACGTGCGAGGATTCCTCGTCGTCTTCGTCGTTGTCCTCCCCATCGCCCCGTTCGAAGTCCTCTTCGTCCTCGTGGGCACGAAGCGCGGCTTCTTCCTCAGCGTGTGCGCGCTCTTCGGCAAGAAGCGCCTCACGATCGGACTGAGGTATCTGATAATAGTCGGGATGGATTTCGCTGAAGGCGAGGAAGCCGTGCCGATTGCCGCCGAAGTCGACAAATGCCGCCTGCAGCGAAGGTTCGACCCTGGTTACCTTGGCGAGATAGATGTTGCCCTTGATCTGCTTGTGCTCGGCAGATTCAAAGTCGAACTCCTCTATCCGGTTACCCTTGAGCACCGCCACCCGGGTTTCTTCCGGGTGGCGCGCATCGATTAACATGCGCGTTGCCATTGAATAGTCTCCCGGCGCGCGCAGCCATCAGGGCGGGATACTCAACTGAGCCCCGTGCCGGAACGCGCCGATCTGTGTGGATTCCGCCGCGAATGCGGGCGGAGAATGAACAAGCGTCGATGACCCGTTGGCCAGCAGCGCCGCGGAATGCGTCTGCCATAGCGAAAAGGCGCAGGGGTACAGTCTGCGCGAGGGCCACCGCCGAGACGCAACCGAACGGTTGCGAATTGGCAGAATGGCTCTGTCTTATCATTACGGCGTCAACCTGCTTACGTATCCGGAGCGGCAGGGCGCGGCCCCGAAGTGCCCGGATGGCCACGGCCTCCGGAACGGCGAGTAGCTAGCATCGGGGATAAGCCTCGGCAACCTTATTGCGCGGCGCGGCAGAATTCCCTTGGTGAACGGATTAACGCCGCTAACGTGACTCTGGGGATGGTCTATCGCATACAGATTGGCTTGGTTTTTCTGGCGCCCGTGCTCCTGCTTGCCGCGATTTACGTCGTCGGCAACGCGCTGGAGCTGCGCGCGCCATTAATGGGCCGCGACTATGTAGTAAGGCTGGCTCTGCCCGAAGCCGGAGAGCCAGTGGGGCTTCCGCCGGTCCAGGGGCCGCCCGATCCGACACGGCCACTGGTCGTGATCGATCCCGGCCATGGCGGCCATGATCCCGGAGCGAGTGGCGCGGGACTGCGCGAAAAGACGCTTGCGCTCGCGCTGGCCCGAGCGTTGCGCGACGAACTCTTGCGCGGGGGCGGCGTCCGCGTCGCGCTAACTAGAGATGGCGACAAGTTCCTGGTCCTGGAGGAGCGAGCCGAGATCGCCCGGCAACTGGGTGCCGACCTGTTCCTGTCGATCCACGCCGACTCGGCGGGTGAGAAGGAAGGGGTGAGCGGAGCAAGCGTGTACACGTTGTCCGCCGACGCATCGAGCGAAGCGGCAGCGCGCTTCGCGGCCCGCGAGAACAACGCCGATCTGGTCAACGGCGTACCGCTCGCCAACCAGGAGGCCGAGGTGAACGCCATTCTGATCGAACTGGCTCAGCGGCAAGCGCAGGAGCGATCGGACGAGTTTGCGGGACTGATCGTCCGCGAAGGGCAGGGTACGCTGGATTTCCACCCGCAGGCGCAGCGTTCAGCCGCACTCGCCGTACTTCGCTCGCCCGATGTGCCATCTGCCCTGTTCGAGGCGGGCTTCATCTCCAACCCAGATGAGGCGGGCCGTCTCGCCTCGATCGAGGGGCAGGCGCGCTTCGCTGAGGCGCTGGCCCGTGCCATTCGCGTTTATTTCGCGAGGCAGGACGGGACCTGAGCGGGGACACCAAGCAGCGTCTGGCCATTTGTCGCAACGTTCTGGCGCGTTACGGAACCAGCGTGCTAAAGGCGAAGCCACGATGGCCGATACCGAGATGAATGCGGGCGAGAACGTCAAGTATCGCATCCGCCGTGACACACGCGGAGCGATGGAATGGTTCCGCGCGAACTGGCGCAACAAGTGGTGGTTCCGCTGGGGTGCCATGGCGCTCGCCGGGCTCCTGGCGGTTTGGATCGTCGCCTGGGCAGTGCTGGGGCGCGGCTTGCCGGACGCCGGCGCGCTGCTCGAATATGAACCGCCACTACCCAGCGTCGTGCGCGGGGCGGATGGGGAGATTGCGCACACTTATGCGCGCGAACGCCGCGTGCAGCTGCAGTTCAAAGATTTTCCGGCGCAACTGGTGAACGCTTACACTTCGGCGGAAGACAAGACGTTCTGGACCCATGGCGGCATCGACGTCACCGGTACCGCGAACGCGGTGTTCGATTACGTCAGCAAGATGGGTTCGGGAACGCGCGCGGTGGGCGGCTCGACTATTACGCAGCAGGTTGCAAAGAACATCCTCCTGGGCAACGAATACTCGGTTACGCGCAAGCTCAAGGAGATGATCCTCGCCCGCCGGATTGAAGGCGTTCTGTCCAAGCGCGAGATCATGGAGCTTTATCTCAACGAGATCCCGCTCGGCCGTCGCAGCTTTGGCGTGCAAGCGGCAGCGCGAGCCTATTTCGACAAGGACGTTGGCGATCTCGATCTTCACGAAATGGCGTTTCTCGCTATCCTTCCGAAAGCGCCGGAGCGTTACGGACGCGCCAATTTTCGCGAGGAGGCGCTCGGCCGCCGCAACTTTGTGATCAACGCGATGGTCCAGAACGGTCATATCACCGCGGCGCAGGCAGAAGCGGCCAAAGCTGAACCGCTTGGCCTGATCCGGCAGCAGCCGGAGCCTCGTTCGGTGGACGCCGGCTATTTTCTGGAAGAAGTGCGTCGGCAGCTAATCGCGCGCTATGGTGAGCAGGCCGAAGATGGGCCTCACAGCGTTTACGCGGGCGGTTTGTGGGTGCGCACCTCCCTCGATACCGAGATGCAGGCCGCGGCGCAGAAATCGCTTCGCGCCGGACTGTTGCGGTTTGCGGGTGGCCGCGCCTGGCACGGCCCGATCGCGACGATCAACCCCGACAACGGCGACCTCAAAGCACAGCTCGCTTCAACAAATATCGGGGTCAATCACGATAACTGGCGCGTCGGGGTGGTCACCGCCCGTAGTGGATCGTCTGCGACGATCGGTTTCGCCAATGGCGATGAGGGCCCCCTGACCGGGGTGCCGGAAGCCCTTAAGGTCGGCGATGTGACCGCCGTCGCGCCGAGCGGCAATGCTTGGGCAGTTCGAACGGTGCCGGAGGTACAGGGCGGCTTCCTAGCGATGGATCCCAACACCGGGCGCGTCCTGGCAATGCAGGGCGGATTCGACTTTCGGCTTAGCGACTTCAATCGCGCCACCCAGGCGCAGCGCCAGCCAGGCTCTACGATCAAGCCTTTTGTTTATTCGACCGGCTTGGACAACGGCATGACGCCGGCGACAATGGTTCCGGACCGGACGTTCTGTTATTATCAGGGCGCGAACCTGGGCGAGAAATGCTTCCGCAACTACGGGGGCGGTGGCGGCGGCGAGCACACGATGCGTTGGGGGCTCGAACAGTCACGCAACCTGATGACGGTGCATATCGCGATGGATGCGGGGATGGAGAACGTCACTCGTACGTTTGAAAACGTCGGCATCGGCAAATACGATAATTATCCCTCATTCGCGCTGGGTGCCGGCGAGACCACCGTGATGAAGATGGTCAACGCCTATGCGGCGTTGGTCAATCACGGCGTTCAGCATGTGCCGACCTTGATCGATTACGTGCAGGATCGGCGCGGCAAAGTGATCTGGCGGGCGGACCGCCGCGAGTGCCGCGGCTGCAACATGGCCGAATGGGATGGCAAGCCGATGCCGCGTCCGCGCGAGCAGGGCAAGCAAGTCATGGATCCCCGCACCGCCTATCAGGTGGTCCACATGCTCGAAGGGGTGGTGCAGCGCGGCACGGCCACCAGCCTGCGGGATCTCGACATGCCCCTTTTCGGCAAGACCGGCACCACCACTGGACCCACGGACGTGTGGTTCGTCGGCGGATCGCCCGATGTCGTGGCCGGGGTCTACCTGGGCTATGATCAACCCCGCAGCCTTGGCGGATGGGCTCAAGGCGGCCGGATCGCCGCACCGATCTTCAAGCAGTTCGTGCAGGAAACCCGCGACAAGTGGCAGGGCCGCCCGTTTCTGGCGCCCGATGGCGTCCGGATGGTGCGGATCGATCGTCGTAGCGGCAGGCGCGTGTTCGACGGATGGCCCACCGACGATCCGCGCGCTGCGGTTATCTGGGAGGCGTTCAAGCCCGATACCGAGCCGCGGCGCACCGGCCGTCAGAACGAGACCGACCAGCTCCGCGACCTAATTCTGGCCCAGTTGCGCCGGTCGTCGTCCAGCGTCTTAGGCGCGAACGACGAAGTCGTTGAACAGGCGCCGCCGACTGACTTTGCCGAGGAGCAGGGCGGGCTTTACTAGCCCCTTATGGACTCTGTCCGTGAACCGGCGCATATCGTGTGCTGAAAATTGGGAGATCGATGCAGCCATGATCAAGCGCCTGCTCCTCGCCGCAACGGCCGCCGCTATGCTGGCGGCCACGCCCGCTACTGCTGCGCTTCAAGAGGGCGCCCGGGTTCCTTCATTGGTTGCGCAAGGGGCGCTGGCCGGCAAGAGCTTCAACTTCAACTTGCAGCAGGAACTGCGCAAGGGGCCAGTGGTGCTGTACTTCTTCCCGAAGGCGTTCACTCCAGGATGCAATCTGGAAGCTCAGGCGTTCGCCGACGCAACCGACGACTTCAAAGCGGCCGGCGCGCAAGTGGTAGGTATGTCGGGAGACACGCTGGAAGACCTCGCCAAGTTTTCAGAGAAAGAGTGCGGTGGCAAGTTCCCGGTGGCTCGGGCCACGCCTGCGACCATACAGGCCTTCGATGTCGCGCTGACGATGAATGGAGACCGCAACGATAACCTGACCGGCCGCACATCATACGTCATCGCTCCCGACGGCCGGGTGGTGTTCGTTCATTCCGACCTCAACTGGGCAGAGCACGTCAGCAAAACACTGGCAGCGGTCAAGGCGCTCAAGAGCTGACAGCTTGACCTTATAACAAGTCCGTCACTCGAACTGCGTGTCTGCTGCACGCGCGGTTTTCTCTGCGGGTTGTCTTCGCGGCGCTCGTCTCCACTTCCCCCAAGCATGCGCCTGCGCTAGGCGCACCCCGCGTTCTGACGGAGAGTTTTTCATGCGTGCCGAAGGGCAGGCCCATATCGACCGGATTGAAGCTGCCCTGGCCCTTGTGCGTCGTTCGCTCGATTGGGACCGTGCAGTGCGCCGCCTAGACGAGCTCAACGCAAGGGTCGAGGATCCAACCTTGTGGGACGATCCGAAGCGTGCCGAGGAAGTGATGCGCGAACGGCGCCGGCTGGAAAGCGCGATCGGCACGGTCAACGAGATCAGCGGTGAGATGGCGGATGCCGTCGAGTTCGTAGAACTCGGGGAGATGGAAGGTGACGACGCTGTCATAGCCGAAGGCTTATCCAGCCTACAACGCCTTGCCGAACGCGCCGACGCGGACAAGGTCCACGCCTTGCTGGGCGGCGAGGCTGACGCCAATGACACTTACCTTGAGATTCACGCGGGTGCGGGCGGCACCGAGAGCCAAGATTGGGCGGAAATGCTGCTGCGCATGTACGCCCGCTGGGCTGAAAGGCGCGGCTACAAGGTCGAGACGGTGGAATATCAGGCCGGCGAACAGGCCGGGATCAAATCGGCGACGTTGCTGCTCAAAGGCGAGAACGCCTACGGTTACGCCAAGACGGAAAGTGGCGTCCATCGCCTGGTGCGGATCAGTCCTTATGACAGCTCGGCCCGCCGGCACACCTCGTTCAGCTCGGTTTGGGTCTATCCAGTGATCGACGACAGCATCGAGATCGAGATCAACGACGGCGATCTGAGGATCGACACTTATCGCTCAAGCGGTGCAGGCGGCCAGCACGTCAACACCACTGACAGTGCGGTGCGCATCACGCACATCCCCACGGGGATCGTCGTGGCCAGCCAAAACGATCGCAGCCAGCACAAGAACCGCGCCACGGCGATGAACATGCTCAAGGCCCGGCTTTACGAGGCCGAGCTGGCACGGCGAGAAGCTGCTGTCCTGGGGCAATACCAGAGCAAGACCGACATCGGCTGGGGCCACCAGATACGCAGCTACGTTCTGCAGCCATACCAGATGGTGAAGGACCTGCGTACCGGCGTGACCTCGAGTAGCCCGGACGACGTCCTCGACGGCGAGATCGATGATTTCATCGCCGCGGCGCTCGCGCAACGGGTGACCGGTGAGACAGTCGAAGTGGAGGACGTAGATTGAGGCTGAGCCTCGTCCTCGTCGCGGCGCTTGCCCTGACCGGCTGCGAGCGTGGGCCGGAGACAGATCTCGATCGCCCCGCAACTGCACGCGAGTTTCCCCGGCCCGACCGACCGGTTTCCGATCTGGGCCAGTACTCGGTGGCGACCGAGCAGGCGCGCGACGACCGGAACGAGGCCACCACGGTGATGGATCTGGCCGCTATTCAGCCGGGCATGACCGTAGCAGACATCGGCGCGGGCGAGGGTTATTACACCGTACGGCTGGCCGAGCGGGTAGGTGCCGAAGGGCGCGTTCTCGCCCAGGACATCGACCAGGATGCCCTCCGGCGGCTCGGCACCCGCGTCGAAAATGAACGCCTTGACAATGTCTCGATCAAGCTGGGGGTTGAGGACAATCCGGGGCTGCCCGAGAACAGCTTCGACCGCGTGTTCATGGTTCACATGTACCACGAGGTGAGCGAGCCCTATGCCTTTCTTTGGCGGTTGCGGCCCGCGTTGCGCGAAGGTGGACAAGTCATCGTCGTCGACATCGATCGCCCGACCGATCAGCATGGCATTCCGCCGGAATTGCTGTTCTGCGAATTCCGGGCGATCGGCTATCGCCTAGTGGAATTTGTTCGCAAGCCGGAACTCGCTGGCTATTATGCGCAATTTGTAGTTTCCGGGCCGCGCCCGGAACCCCGAGATATCGTACCTTGCCGACAGCAAGGAAGCAGCAACGGAAAGACGCCCCGCTGAGGGTGGTGTAGGACGCGAAATGGAATTCAAGGGTTTGAGGCCCATCATGTACGGCGGCCGGGAAGTCTGGCCGTTGATCGAAGGCGGTAAGGGCGTAGCAGCCACCAATCACTTGAGCTCCGGCGCTTGGGCGGCTGCTGGCGGCATCGGGACGATCTCTGCGGTTAACGCCGACAGCTATGACGCCGAAGGCCGGATCATTCCTCAGGTCTACGATCAGTTGACGCGGCTTGAGCGCCACGAGCAGTTGGTGCGCTACGCCATCGATGGCGCGGTCGAGCAGGTGAAGCGGGCTTACGAGGTCGCCAGCGGCCGAGGCGCCATCAATATCAACGTCCTGTGGGAAATGGGCGGCGCGCAACAGGTGTTGGAAGGCGTGCTGGAGAAGACCCGCGGCATGGTGGCCGGCGTCACGTGCGGCGCGGGCATGCCTTACAAGCTCAGCGAAATCGCGGCGCGCTACAATGTGCAGTACCTGCCGATTATCAGCTCCGCGCGCGCCTTTCGCGCACTGTGGAGGCGGGCTTACCACAAGGTCTCCGAGTTGATGGCCGCTGTGGTTTACGAAGATCCTTGGCTGGCCGGTGGCCATAACGGTCTGTCGAACGCCGAAGATCCCACCAAGCCGGAAGATCCTTATCCCCGGGTGAAGGCGGTGCGTGACACAATGCGCGCCGAAGGCATCTCGGACGACGTTCCGATCATCATGGCGGGGGGCGTTTGGTACCTGCGCGAGTGGAACGACTGGATCGACAATCCCGAGCTTGGGGCGATCGCATTCCAATTCGGCACTCGGCCGCTGCTGACTGAAGAGAGCCCGATCCCCCAAGGTTGGAAGGACAAGCTGCGGGAACTCGACGAAGGCGACATCCTGTTGCACCGCTTCTCGCCGACCGGCTTCTACAGCTCGGCCGTCCAAAACGATTTCCTGCGCAGCCTTCAGGCTCGCAGCGAGCGCCAGATTCCCTATTCCCGCGTCGAAGCCGGGGAGCATACGGTGCAGCTCGATGTCGGCGTGAAGGGCAAGAACTTCTGGGTCACGCCGAAGGATCGCGAGCGCGCCCGAATGTGGGTAGCGGCAGGCCACACCGAGGCACTGAAAACGCCCGATGACACGGTCGTGTTCGTGGACCCTGACGAGCGAGCGATGATCCGCGAAGATCAGGCGGCGTGCATGGGCTGTCTCTCCCACTGCAGCTTCTCCTCGTGGAAGGATCACGACGATTACACCACGGGGCGTCTCGCCGACCCTCGCAGCTTCTGCATCCAGAAGACGCTGCAGGACATCGCACATGGCGGTCCCGTCGATCAGAACCTGATGTTTGCCGGCCACGGCGCTTATCGTTTCAAGCAGGATCCGTTCTATTCGAACAATTTTACGCCTACGGTGAAGCAACTCGTCGACCGTATTTTGACGGGCGATTGAGCGGCGACGGCTTCCACCTCGGCGTGGCGGCATTCACGCACTGAAGGGCCGTCGCATTTTCAGCCGCGGCTATGTCGAACCTGGAGCGTACGATGCTTCGTTTCTGTTCGCTTGTTCTTCTTGCTCTGATCGTGACCGCGTCTCCCGCGGCCGCTCAGAATCGCGAGGTGCCATACTGGGCGAAGCTGCGCGCCGAGGAAGTCAACATGCGGGTCGGGCCGAGCGAGGCTTACCCGATCGAGTGGGTCTATCGCCGCCAAGGACTTCCGGTGAAAGTGCTCCGGGTGATGCAAGGCTGGCGCCTGGTCGAGGATCCAGACGGAGAGCGAGGCTGGATCGTGGCCCGGTTGCTCCATCCCGATCGCGGCGCGATCGTCGTGGGTGAGGGGCTGGCCGAAATGCGTGGTGCGGCCGACGCTGGTGCGCCGCTGCGCTGGCGTGTCGAGCCTGGCGTTGTGGGCGATCTAGGCAAATGCCAAGCTGCATGGTGCGAGCTAACCGTAGCCGGGCGCAAGGGCTGGGTGCGCGCGGATCGCCTGTGGGGTGCCGGCGAACCTTAGGCGCCGGCAGGGCCAGACTGCGGATTAGATCAATTCGACCGCCAGTGCCGTTGCTTCTCCCCCGCCGATGCAAAGGCTGGCAACACCCCGCTTCAAGCCCTTCTGCTTCAGCGCATTGAGCAGAGTGACCAAGATGCGGGTGCCGCTGGCGCCGATCGGGTGGCCGAGCGCAGTGGCGCCGCCGTGAATGTTGATCTTGTCGTGCGGGATTCCGATATCGCGCATCGCGAACATCGCCACGCAAGCGAAGGCCTCGTTGACTTCCCACAGGTCGACCTCGTCGACCGTCCAGCCTGCCCGGTCGAGCACCCCGCGGATCGCGCCGACTGGCGCAGTGGTGAAGTCCTTGGGCTCCTGTGCGTGCGCAGCCATGGCGACGATGCGTGCCACCGGCTGCTTGCCTGAGCGGGACGCGCTCTCTCGGGTGAGCACGACGGCTGCCGCACCGTCGGATATCGAACTCGATGTCGCGGCCGTGATCGTGCCGGTTTTGGCAAACGCCGCTTTGAGCTGGGGAATCTTTTCCGGGTTCCCTCGGCCGGGCTGCTCGTCCGTGTCGATCACCACCTCGCCTTTGCGGGTCTGGATCGAAACAGGAACGACCTCGCCGGCAAAGGCACCGCTCTCGATAGCGGCGTTAGCGCGGGCGAGGGACTCTATCGCGTATGCGTCCATGTCCTCGCGCGACAGGCCATATTCGTCGGCGGTGCACTGTGCGAACGCGCCCATCGCCCGGCCCTGCTCGTAGGCATCTTCGAGCCCGTCGAGGAACATGTGATCGTAGGCCGTGTCGTGCCCTATGCGGGCGCCCGAGCGGTGCTTCTTCAGCAGGTAAGGCGCGTTCGTCATGCTTTCCATACCACCTGCCACGACGAGATCGACGGTGCCTGCCGCCAGAGCCTCGGCGCCCATGATCACGGTTTGCATGCCGCTGCCGCAGACCTTGTTGACCGTGGTCGCCTGCACCGACCTGGGCAAACCCGCCTTCAGGGCCGCCTGGCGCGCCGGGGCCTGACCAAGTCCCGCAGGAAGAACGCAGCCCATGTAGATGCGGTCGACCTCCTCACCGCCCACGCCCGCGCGCTCTACCGCCGCCTTCACTGCCGCGGCCCCCAGATCGGTAGCGGAAGCGTCAGCCAGCGCTCCCTGCATTCCGCCCATCGGAGTGCGCGCATAGGAAAGAATGACAATCGGATCGGACTCGCTGAACAGGGGCATGGATGGACCTTATCGGAGCAGTTGTAGTGCGCACGGTAGTGATGCCCCCGCTCTCGCGCAATCTCTACGCTGCCCCTCGGACTCTGGCTTAAACGGCGCGAAAAACAGCGAGTTGCTGCGACTCGCTCGCAACTAAGGCAAAAAGCAGGTCGTGGCCCTTGAACCCGGTCCGGGGGCGGACTAGGGCGCCTCGCAAGTCCTTTTCCTAACGAGTCAGCCCCTTGGTCGACCTCACGCAATACCTGCCGATCCTGATCTTCCTGGGCATAGCGCTCGGGTTGTCGGTGGCTTTCGTCTTTCTGCCGATGGGCGTTTCCCGATTAACCGGTACGCACAACCCGGACACCGAGAAGCTAAGCGAGTACGAGTGCGGCTTCCCCGCGTTCGAGGATGCTCGCAGCCAGTTCGACGTCCGCTTCTACTTGGTGGCAATCCTGTTCCTGATCTTCGACCTCGAAGTCGCCTTTCTGTTCCCGTGGGCGGTCTCTCTCGACCACACCGGCTGGACTGGCTGGTTGGGCATGATGTTCTTCCTGTTCATCCTCGCCGTGGGCTTCGCTTACGAGTGGAAGAAGGGCGCGCTCGAATGGGAATAGGACACACGCCCGATAAGCCGGTGCTCAACCCGGCGCTGCACCGTGACCTGCTGCGAACTGGCGGCCAGGAAGCGCTTCCGGATGGCGCCTACTTCAATGCCGTTTCGACGGAGCTGGACAACAAGGGCTTCCTCGTCACCAGCACCGAGGAGCTGTTCCAGTGGGCCCGCACCGGCTCCTTGTGGTGGATGACGTTCGGCCTTGCCTGCTGTGCGGTGGAGATGATCCACGTCAACATGCCGCGCTATGACATGGAGCGGTTCGGCGTTGCGCCGCGGGCCAGTCCGCGGCAGTCGGACGTGATGATCGTCGCCGGCACCTTGTGCAACAAGATGGCTCCGGCGCTGCGCAAGGTCTACGATCAGATGTCGGACCCGAAGTACGTCATCTCGATGGGTTCGTGCGCCAACGGCGGCGGGTACTACCACTACAGCTACAGCGTGGTGCGCGGCTGCGATCGGGTCGTGCCGGTCGACATCTATGTGCCCGGCTGCCCGCCGACGGCCGAAGCGCTGCTCTACGGCGTGATGCAGTTGCAGCGGAAGATCCGCCGCGAAGGGACGATCGAGAGGTAGCATGGCGACGGTCCTGCATTCCGCCCCGCGCTTCGCTTCGAACGAAGGCGTGAAGAACACGCTCGCTGGTGCCCTCGGCGAGATGTTGCTTGCCGCCAAGGAGGAGCACGGCGAAGTCGTCCTGACCGTGAAGCGTGAGCGCATCGAGGATGCGCTGCGCCTGCTGCGCGATGAGCACGACTACCAGCAGCTGATGGAGATGGCGGGGGTCGACTTCCCCAGCCGCCCAGAGCGGTTCGAGGTGGTCTACATGCTGCTCTCGCTGACCAAGAACCATCGCATCATGGTGAAGGTCACGGCGGCCGAGCGAACCCCCGTTCCGACCGTCACCACACTGTGGCCGGTGGCGGGTTGGCTCGAGCGCGAGGTGTTCGACCTCTACGGCGTCGTGTTCGACGGCAATACCGATTTGCGTCGCATTTTGACCGATTACGGCTTCGAGGGGCATCCTTTCCGCAAGGACTTCCCGCTCACCGGTTATCAGGAAGTCCGTTATTCCGAAGAGCACAAGCGTGTGGTCTATCAGCCTGTCGACTTGCCGCAGGATTTCCGCAGCTTCGACTTCATGAGTCCGTGGGAGGGCGCGGATTACGTGCTGCCGGGCGATGAGAAGGCAGAAGCCGTGCCGCCTGCGCCTAATGCACGGCCTATGGTCGAGCCGTCGAGCGGCAAGGCCAGCGAAGTGAAGCCGGAGACACGCGGTCCTGCGCCGGTGAAGGTCAAGAAGACGACCGATAAGCCGGAGGACACCGGCCAGGGCGAGGCTACCGACAAGAAGGCTGCCAAGCGCGTGGCGCGGGGCTCGAGCGATGCCACGATTGCCGGGCAGGGGCACGGCAACCCAACCCCGGAGACCACATCTCTGCCGGGTACCGGCGCGCCGGCGCCGACCGAGGATCGGCCCGGCAAGCGGCCGCGCAAGAGCAAGGCCGCCGACACCGAAACCGCGCCCGAGCCGAAGCCGCGCTCGCCGCGCAAGAAGACCGGCGGAGATAGCTGATGGCCGGGCTCGTTCAGGAAACCTCTCCCACCACCGGCGAGGAGGTCATCTCCAACTACACGATCAATTTCGGCCCTCAGCACCCGGCGGCGCACGGTGTGCTGCGCCTGGTGATGGAGCTCGACGGCGAGATCATCGAACGGATCGATCCGCACGTCGGCCTGCTTCATCGCGGCACCGAGAAGCTGATCGAGCACAAGACCTATCTGCAGGCGCTGCCGTACTTCGACCGGCTCGATTACTGCAGTCCGCTGTGCATGGAGCACAGCTATGTGCTCGCGATCGAGAAGCTGCTGAACCTCGAAGTGCCGCTGCGCGCGCAGTACCTGCGCGTGCTGATGGCCGAGCTCACGCGCATCAAAAACCACATGCTCAACCTCGGCAGCCACGTGATGGACGTCGGCGCGATGACTCCGAACCTGTGGCTGTTCGAGTTGCGCGAAGACTGCATGAACTTCTACGAGCGCGTCTCCGGCGCGCGCATGCACGCGGCATGGTTCCGGCCGGGCGGGGTCCACTCCGACATCCCGCTGAAGGTTCTGACGGACATGGCGGATTGGCTCGACACCCGCCTGCCACGCTTGTTCGAAGACGCGATCAGCCTGGTGGCCGACAACCGCATCTTCAAGCAGCGGAACGTCGACATTGCGAAGGTGAGCAAGGACGACGCGGTGGCCTGGGGGTTCTCGGGACCGATGATCCGCGCCGCCGGCCTGCCTTGGGACCTCCGCAAGAGCCAGCCGTACGATGTCTACGACCGGATGGATTTCGAGATTCCGGTCGGCACGAACTCCGATTGCTATGACCGCTTCATGATCCGCGTGGAGGAAGTGCGGCAGTCCGCGCGCATCATGAAGCAGTGTCTGGCCGAGATGCCGAAAGGACCGGTGGCCAGCACCGATCGCAAGGTCGTGCCGCCGCGGCGGGCCGAGATGAAGCAATCGATGGAAGCGCTGATCCATCACTTCAAGCTCTACACCGAAGGCTTCCACGTGCCGGCCGGTGAAGTCTACGTCGCCACGGAGAGCCCGAAGGGCGAGTTCGGTGTCTATCTGGTCAGCGACGGCAGCAACAAGCCATATCGCTGCAAGATTCGCCCGACGGCGTTCAGCCATCTCCAGGCGATGGATTTCATGGCGAAGGGCCACATGCTGCCCGATGCGACTGCCATTCTCGGCGCGATCGACGTGGTTTTCGGGGAGTGCGACCGGTGAAGTTCGAGATGGCAGAGCAACTGTCGGTGCTGGCATGCGTCACGGGCTTGTTGCTCGTGGCGATCTTCTTCGTCTCGGCCTGGTCAGGCCTTCCCCCCCCGGATTGGCTGCCGATGGTGATCGCTTCGATCGCCGGATTCGAGATGTTCATGCTGATTGATGCCACGCGCCGACGTCGGGCAGGGGACGGCTCGAATGGCTAAACGTCTCGCCACCGCCGAACAGATGATCGCGCATTACAACGCGCAGGATGCCGACGCCTACGTCGGGCTGATGAGCGAGGATGCCTGCGAGGCGGGCTATCGCGGTGCAGTGCTGCGTCAAGGTCGCGAAGGCACGCGCGACGGGCTGAACAAGATGTTCGCCGAGTTCCCGGAAAACCGCGCCGAAGTGCTTTGGAGCCGCGAGCTCGGCGACAACGTCGTCTTCCATGAGCGCGTCTGGCGTTCGGCGGCGTCCGAGCCTTTCGATGTGGTCGCCGTCTATTCGTTCGACGGCGACAAGTGCTCGCGCGTGGAGTTCATTCGCTGATGGCTGCCCGTCATATCGAACCTGATACTCCCGAACTGCGCGCGCGCTGGGGCAGCTTTGCCTGGACGCCGGAGAACGCGGCCAAGGCCAAGGAGATCGTCGCGCGCTATCCCGAAGGACGGCAGCGCAGCGCGGTCATGCCGCTGTTGTTCCTCGCGCAGCATCAGGTCGGGGCGGAGACGAACACGCAGGGTTGGCTGCCGATCCCGGTGATGGAGTTCGTTGCGCGCGAGCTCGACATGCCGGTGATCCGCGTGCTCGAGGTCGCCACGTTCTACACGATGTACAACCTCGTGCCGGTAGGCCGCTTCCACGTGCAGGTTTGCGGCACGACGCCGTGCATGCTGCGCGGCTCGGACGACCTGATCTCAGCCTGCAAGAAACGCGGGATGAAGAAGGGCGAGACTACGCCGGACGGGCTCTGGACCTTCACCGAGGTCGAATGCATCGGCAACTGCGCGTCCGCGCCCGTGG
>CAYTPY010000013.1:0-10548 GCA_964439725.1 uncultured Erythrobacter sp.
GATGCGAAAGCTCTGGCGCGACTTCGGGTCGTGCGTCATCACGCCTGCCCCGCGGCCGGATTCGGCGTGTAAACGCGCGGCCATTGACTGCGTTCAGGAGAGGCCCTGCCGTGAAGCTGACTGATGTCCTCGTTCCCACCTACGGGCAAATGTTGACCGCGCTGTCGGCGTGGCTGAGCAAAGCGGAGGCGCAGATGGCGGCTGGGGCAGAGCGACTGATGCTCGCGCGCCTGGCACCCGACATGTTTCCGCTCGCCACTCAGGTCCGCTTCGCCTGTGTGCAGGCGCACGAGGGCATCTTTCGGCTGGCTGGGCATCCTTTCCCGGAATCAGTGGAAATCCTGCTCGACGAAGGCCGCAACGCTTCGGAACGTCCCGGCTCGATTGCCGATGCTCAGGGTCGGATCGCTGAAACCCTGGCTGTGGTGAAAGCGGTGGCAGCGGACATGTCCGACATCGATCCGGCTGCGCCGATCGCGCACACTCTCCCGCAGGGCATCGTGTTCGACTTCACCGCAGAGCAGTACGCCCGCGATTGGGCGCTGCCGCAGTTCTACTTCCACGTGATGACCGCCTACGCGATCCTGCGCTCGCAGGGCCTCGATCTCGGGAAGGCCGACTACGTCGCGCACTTGTTTGCTTACGTGCGCCCGGGCACGATGCCGACCGCCTAGTCGCCGCTCTGGGCTCGCCGCTTGGGCGAGCCGCGGGTGGGGCTTATTTGGCCAGTTCGACCTGCTCGAAATCGAGCTCGACCGGGGTCGCGCGGCCGAAGATCGAAACGCCGACTTTGACCTTGTTCTTGTCGAAGTCGAGTTCCTCGACCAGGCCGTTGAAGCTGGCGAACGGGCCGTCGAGCACTTTGACCTGGTCGCCGATCTCGTAATCGACGCTGACCTGCTGCTTGGGCGCGGCCTTAGCTTCCTCGACTCCGCCGAAGTAGCGCGCGGCCTCGCGTTCCGAAATCGGCTGCGGCTTGCTGCCGGAGCCGAGGAAACCGGTCACTTTCGGAGTATTCTTGACGAGGTGATAGACGTCGTCGGTCAGGTTCAGCTTGGCGAGCACGTAGCCCGGCATGAACTTGCGCTCGACCTGGACTTTCTTGCCGCGCTTGACCTCGGTGACAGTCTCCGTCGGCACTTCCACCGCCTCGACGCCGTCGCTGAGCCCGAGCCGCTCGGCCTCGCTGATGATCGATTCGCGTACCTTGTTCTCGAAGCCTGAATAGGCGTGGATGATGTACCAACGGGCCATAAGTGTCTCTTTCAGGCGGTCTTCGTTCGGTTCTGGGTCCGGCCGGGCCGTGTAATGCCTATGCCGCGCGTCAAACGAGTGTGAGCAGCCAGCGCACGACCGCTGAGAACAACTGGTCCACGCCGAGGAAGAACATGGCCAGGATCGTCATCATGATCGCGACGAAAATCGCCGTGCGGACGGTTTCCTGGCGCGTCGGCCATACCACCTTGCTCGCTTCCGTGCGGACCTGGCGGATGAATTCGCCGGGGTTGGTCTTCGCCATGCTCACTCGTCCTCGTTCACAAACGCGGCTTCCGCCATAGGCCCATCGCCGCCCCGGTCTAGGTGCCGGGAGGGGCTGGCGGGCTCCGATGTCGGAAGTCGGTGGCGGATTTAGCGACGTGGGCAGGCGATGGCAAGGGCAGGGCCGCGACAAAGGAACGCCCCGCCCCTCGGCAGCCCTGTCGGCGGCCGGGGACGGGGTGGCTGCAATCCTTCTTGGTCAGCGCCAGCCGAACAGGCGGGCCAGGAGACCTGGCTCCTCCATCGGCTGGATCGGTCCATGCATCATGTAACGCAGGCTCGCGTCCCGGTGGGGTCGCGGCATTGTCCAGCCGTCGGGGCGGCTGCTGCGATAGCGCTGGCTCGCCATGTGACTGCTCCTTTTCAACCCGTCTGCCGCTGACAATGAACGGTCTGGCGCAAGGGTTCCCTCGCGAAGCGGTTGCGGCGGACACTGTGCCCAAAGGGAAACACTCGGCTCGGCCGCGCCGCGGGAAAGATTTCGGGTCAGGGGAGTCTGGCAGGAGTGGAGGGACTCGAACCCACGGCCCTCGGTTTTGGAGACCGATGCTCTACCAACTGAGCTACACTCCTGCAGGCCTCCGCGCCTCTACATTCCAGGTCTGGGCTTGGCAAGCGACCAAGCCGGGCGCATCTGCTAGGAATCGGCGATGCATGCGCCCGTCCTGAAAGCCATCCCTGTCGACCTGCTGCTGATGGCCTATCGCAGCGGGATCTTTCCGATGGCCGACAGCCGGGAGGACGATGACATCTATTGGGTCGAGCCCCGCGAGCGGGCCATCATTCCCCTAGACGGCCTGCGAGTTTCACGTTCCTTGGCCAAGGCGATTCGTCAGGACCGATTCCGGGTCACCTGCAACACTGATTTCGACGCCGTTCTCGAAGCCTGCGCCGCTCCGCGTCCCGGCCATCCCGAAAGCTGGATCAGCCAGCGCATCGCCCTCAGCTATCGCGCCTTGCACTTGGCCGGCTATGCGCACTCGATCGAGTGCTGGAGCGGCGACGAGCTCGTCGGCGGGCTCTATGGCGTCGGATTCGACCGGGCGTTCTGCGGCGAAAGCATGTTCAGCCGCGAGCGTGACGCTTCCAAAGTGGCGTTGGCGTGGCTCGTCGCACTGCTGCGCCATGCCGAGTACATGCTGCTCGACTGCCAGTTCATGACCGAGCATCTCGCCTCGCTGGGCGCGAAGCCCCTCAGCCGCGCGGCCTATCTGGACAAGCTCAGCGCAGCGGTAGCGGCAGGGCCGGCACCGCGGCTGCCCGATGCTTACGCCTCGTTGGTTGGTTCCGTGGGCTCGGCGGGCTCAGGAGCCGGCGACGGGCTAGCGGTCGGGGCGGGCGTCGGAGCTGGTGCCGGAGCGGATCGAGCCTCTCCACCCTCGCTTGGCGGACCCCCCTCCTCGCCTGGGAAGCTCATCCTGCAATCCTTGACCCAAACGTCGTAGATAGGGTGCTCGACGACGTTGAGGCTCGGCGAGTTCCTGAACAGCCAGCCGGAAAAAATCCGCTGCCAAGCGGGCTGCGAGTCGGCATCGGCGCGCTCGAGGACGTTGACCTGGACAAAGGCGCCGGTTTCCGGCGGTTCTTCCCAAGGGGCAGTGCGCTCGCAGGCGGAAAGCTGCACCACCACGTCGCCAATGCGCCGCGCTTCTCCAGGCGTCATCTCGATGTCGCGCGAGATGTTGTTGCGCTTGTTGAGCAGCCCGAGAACCGCCACCCGCTCTTCCATTGGTGTGCCGATGCCGCTGTCGACCGGAAGCGGCTGACCGTCTCCAGCGAGCTCTTCGGGTACTTCGGTAGCTTCGGGTTCGGGCGCCGGGGCTTCGCCCGTGCAGGCGGCCAACAACACCAGCGCGGCGAGAGCGCCGGCCGATCTCACGCGTCGGGCGTCCACGATTCGTAATCGCCGGTCGCGCGGGCCCGCTTCCCACCACGCTCGAGCGCGCCCTGCGGCAAATAGGCGGTGGGGGTGCCGGTCGGGTTCGGCGTATAATCGACTTCCCAGATCTTCGGTGGGGGCAGGTGACTTTCCGGCAGCTCATCGTAGGAATGGTGCAGCCAGCCATGCCACTCAGATGGCACCCGGCTGGCGTCGTTGGCGCCGTTGTAGATCACCCAGCGCCGCTCGCGGCCGTCGGAGGTCCCGCGCCCGCCCTTCTTCTTCGAGCGATAATATTTGTTGCCTTGACCGTCGGTCCCGACGTGCTCGCCGTTGAGCGCGCTGAAAAGGCTGGTACCAATCGTGGCACCGTTCCACCAGGTGAAGATCTTCGCGAGGAATCCCATGCGCCGCGCGTTAGCGCCAACGCACCCTGCTAAGCAAGCGGTCGCTGGCGGCTTACCACTCGACTTGCGCCCCCGGTAAGATGCCGAGCTCGGCCGCTCGCCCGGCGTTCAGCTCCAGTGCGGCGATGGCCGGCGCATCGGAGAGAACGCTCTCTTCGGAATAAGGCACTGTGTTCGCCGCGATGTTGATCACGCGCCGGTCTGGTCCGATGAAGACGATGTCGAGCGACAACACCGTGTTCTTCATCCAGAAGCTCAGGATGCGTGGCTGCTCGTAAGGGAACAGCATGCCTTCGTTCGGCCCCATCGTGGTGCGGAACATCAGCCCCAGGGCCTGCTCCTGGGGGGTGCGCGCCACTTCGACCCGGAACGCGTGCCTCTGGTCACCCGAAACGACGGTCAGCGGGATCACCTCCAGGCCGGAGACCGGGTGCACCGAAGCCTGCTGCGGCGTTCCAGCCGGCGCGTTTGTTCCTTCCGCGGCTTGGGAGCAGGCCGGCAACAGAAGCAGCAGGGGCAGCAACAGCATTCGCATCGTGTCAGCCTTCGTCGTATTCGGCGGCCCACTGTTCGACCGCCGCTTCGCTCGTCGCATCGACTATTTGGCGGGCGCTGTCGAGCGGGTGGCCGGCGCGCAGCATTGCGGCGATCTGCTTCTGGCGCCGCTCGGCGCTTAGATCTTCGCGGCTGAACGGGCCGAAGCGCCGCTTACGCGCGAGGGCCAGCGCGGCTTGGCGCTGAGTGGCGTCGTCCGGTCGGACGTCCTCACGAATGGTCTCGGCGATACCGGCCTGGCCCAGCGCCTCGCTGACACGGCGGGCGCCGTATCCGCGCCGCAGCAGGCTCCCCGCCTTGGCCCGGGCAAAGCTCTCGTCGTCAACGTAGCCAAGCTCCACGTAGCGATCGACCAAAGCGGTGAGGTCGGGCTCCCCCTCCCCTTCCCAACCACGTTCGCGCAGCTTACGCTTCAAGTATTGCTGGAGCTTCGCGGCGCTGGTGGCGAAACGTGCAACGTAGGTTAAGGCGAGCTCGTTCAGGCGCGCAGCATCGAGTGGGGCCGGAGAGCGGCGGGTACGTTTCAGCGCTTGTCGATCGCGGCCCATGGTCATATTCGTGCCACAGTCGTTGACAAATGGGTAAAGTTTGTCGCGGGGCCGTTCGGTTCAGACTCCCTGCGTCATAAACGGGGAAGCGCCAGAAGAGCGCACAAGACGGGATTGCCAACTATACGATGACCGAACTCGTACCTACTCCCAACGATTGCCCACTGCCTCGGCGCAGGGCGGACTTCGCCACGTTCACCGAAGCCGTGGACTATGCGGCCAAGAGCGCGAAGGGACTGAACTTTCACGATGCGCGCGGCAGCCTGATCCGCGCCTATCCCTACAGCGAGATGCGCACCGATGCGCTGCGGGCTGCTTATCGCCTGATCGCGGCGGGTGTTGGCAAGGGCGACCGCGTCGCAATGATCGCCGAGACCGGGCCCGAATTTGCGGCGCTGTTCTGCGGCGCGGTCTATGCTGGCGCCTGGCCGGTCCCGCTGCCGCTGCCGACCACGTTCGGCGGCAAGGAGAACTACATCGAGCAGCTCGCAGTGCAGCTCGAAAGCTCCGATCCCATGCTGCTACTCTATCCGGCGGAGATCGGCGAAATGGCCGCGGCCGCGGCGCAGCGGCAAGGCTGCGAAGGCAGCGACTGGGCCGCCTTTGCCGAACGCGAAGCGCCAGAAACTGAGCTCCCGATCGCTCAGCCCGACGACATCTGCTACTTGCAGTATTCAAGCGGATCGACCCGTTTCCCGACCGGCGTCGTCGTCACCCATCGAGCGCTGCTGCACAACCTCTACGGCCACGCCACGGCGATGGAGATAGGCGAGAACGACCGCGTCGTCAGCTGGCTGCCATGGTATCACGACATGGGCCTCGTCGGCTGCTTCCTGTCGCTGATCGCCAACCAGGTTTCGGTCGATTACCTGCGCACCGAGCACTTCGCGCGCCGCCCGCTGGCCTGGCTCGACCTGATCAGCCGCAACCAGGGCACCACGCTCTCCTATTCCCCGACTTTCGGCTACGACATCTGCGCCCGCCGCATCTCGAGCCAGTCGAGCGTCGCTGAACGTTTCGACCTGTCGCGCTGGCGCCTCGCCGGCAACGGCGCCGACATGATCCGGCCCGACGTGATGCAGAACTTCGTCAACGCCTTCTCCGAAGCTGGCTTCCAGGCGAGCGCTTTCACCCCTAGCTATGGCCTCGCCGAAGCGACCCTGGCAGTGACGGTGATGCCGCCCGGCGAAGGCATCCGGGTCGAGCTCGTCGCTGAAGAGCGGCTGTCAGGCACGCGCCGCGATCTCTCGCGCCCCGCGCGCTACCGCGCGATCGTCAATTGCGGCAAACCGCTTCCCGACATGGAAGTCGAGATTCGCGGCGAGAACGGCAAGGCGAAGAAAGACCACCAGATCGGCAAAGTGTGGTGCCGCGGCCCCAGCGTCATGCATTCCTACTTCCGCAACCAGGAAGCGACCGACGAATGCCTCGTCGACGGTTGGCTGGATACCGGTGACATGGGCTACATGGCCGACGGTTACCTGTTCATCGTCGGCCGGGCGAAAGACATGATCATCATCAACGGCAAGAACCATTGGCCGCAGGACATCGAGTGGGCGGTGGAGCAATTGCCCGGCTTCAACCACGGCGACATCGCCGCATTCTCGATCGAGATGGAAAATGGTGAGGAAACGCCGGCGGTTCTGGTCCACTGCCGCGTCTCGGACCCGGATGAGCGGATCAAGCTGCGCGACACGATCCGCGACAAGGTGCGCTCGATCACCGGGATGAACTGCGTCGTTGAACTGGTCCCGCCGCGCACCCTGCCGCGCACCAGCTCAGGCAAGCTCAGCCGCGCGAAAGCCAAGCGCCTTTACCTGGCCGGAGAGATCGAACCGTTCGAGTTGGCGGCCTAGCCGCTCCTCACGGTGCTTGCCCCTTCCTCTCCCCCTCCGGCCAGCGGAGGGGGGGTCGGGGGGTAGTCAGCCCGCACCCGCTCACCCAAACAGTAGCACGCCCAGCCCCGTAAGAAGGGCCAAGGTGCCGATTGCCCAGACCAGCGTCCGCACCTTGGGCACCCCGCTGGCATAAAGTGGCAGATAGATCACCCGGGCAGCCAACCAGACCCACGCCGCGACCGAAGTCAGGTCGCTGGTCTTCCCCGCCACAACCACCCCAAGCAGCGCGATCACCGCAACCGGCAAGGTTTCCTGGTAGTTGTGCTGCGCGCGCAGGAGCCGCCCGGCGACCGGGTTCAGCGGCGGCATCTCCGCATCGCGCGCGCCCATGTTCCATTCGGTACCATATTGCCGGGTGCGGACGTTGCCTGCGAGCATGACATGCACCACCAGCAAAACCGCTGCGAGCGCGAGGACGAGCAATTCGGTAGCCATCTTGATCTCCTCAATGAGTCGGCCGCCGGTGGCGGCGCTCTCGATCTACAACAGCCGAACGACCGGACGCGATCCTACCATGTTGGTGGAACAAGCGTGACCGTTTCTAACCTGAATGCCACCGTCCTTAGCCTTTCACTCCACTCACCAATTGTTGGGTTAAATTTCCAATATCCGGCGAGATTACTTTCCACGCCGGAGCCAGGCTCCCGCCAGAACGACGGAATTCCGCCATTTTCTCGATTTGGCACGCCCTCTGCAAAGCAGGTCGCATCGGTGGATCGGCCGCCGACCAATACAAAGGGGAATGAAAATGAAGGTCCTTTCGAACTACGCTCAGCACGCTTTCGCCGCCGTCAGCGCTGTTGCCCTCTCGGCTCTGCTGTTCGCCAACGCGCTCGCCACCAAGGCGGCGGAAGTCCACTCGGTCGCCGGTATTCTCGCATGATCCGGGGCCGAGCGGCGGCGCCGGAGCGATCCTGCCGGCGCCGCCCGACCATGTCTCGGGCCGATTATCTCTTCCGCTCGCGCCCGCCTTGCGGCACCCTCTAATCCATCACGACCGCCTTGAACGGCGTGTTTTGCGTTCCTAATACAGCTTGAGAATTCCGGAAGGGGACTAGCGAATGGCGACCACCACTCAAACCGCTACCAGGACGGCCACCGATCTCGAGCTGACCCCGCCCGACCCGGTGCCGACGGTTGCGCCGGAGAAAGCCGCGGGCCTCGTTCCGGTCGATGCCGAAAAGAAGACGAAG
Organism: uncultured Erythrobacter sp.; assembly: GCA_964439725.1. Taxonomy (GTDB): domain Bacteria; phylum Pseudomonadota; class Alphaproteobacteria; order Sphingomonadales; family Sphingomonadaceae; genus Croceibacterium_A. The sequence continues at coordinate 8,020 of CAYTPY010000013.1, forward strand.
CTGGAAGAGAAAGTCGAAGGCTTCGTATCCGAACTGGTCGCTCTCGACGCCCAGTCGCCCGACTTCGGCAAGAAGGTCGATCAGATTACCAACATGGGCCGCAAGGAAATCGCCACGGCGGCCGGCATGTCGAACCGCTTCCTCGACCGTCCGGTGCGGGCGATGGACAAGGAAAGCGGCGTCGGCGTCGACCTCGCTGAGCTACGCCGCACCGTCGAAGAGCTCGATCCGGGCCGACAGGGCAAGATGACCGGGCGCAAGCTGTTTGGGATCATCCCGTTCGGCAACAAGCTGAAGAACTACTTCGACAGCTACACCTCGGCGCAGGGCCACATCCAGTCCATTCTCGCCCGTCTCGCCAGCGGCAAGGACGAGTTGCTGATGGACAACGCTGCCATCGACGTCGAGCGCCAGAAGCTGTGGGACGCGATGGGCAAGCTCGAGCAGATGATCCACATCGCCAAGAGGCTCGACGATCGGCTCGAGGAAGAAGCTGCGAACCTCGATGCGACCGATCCGGCCAAGGCCAAGGCGATCCGCGAAACCGCGCTATTCTATGTCCGCCAGCGCACGCAGGATCTGCTGACCCAGATGGCGGTGAGCGTGCAGGGCTACCTCGCGCTCGATCTGGTCAAGAAGAACAACGTCGAGCTGGTTAAGGGGGTGGATCGCGCCAGCACCACTACCGTTGGCGCGCTGCGCACCGCCGTCACGGTGGCGCAAGCGATGACCAACCAGCGGCTCGTGCTCGGCCAGATTACGGCGCTCAACGAAACGACGGCCGGCATCATCGATTCCACCGGCAAGCTGCTGCGCGACAACACTGCAACGATCCATGAGCAGGCGGCGTCGAGCACGATCCCGATGGAGACGCTGCAACGCGCGTTCCAGAACATCTACGACACGATGGACGCGGTCGATCAGTTCAAGATCAAGTCTCTGGCATCGATGAAGCAGACCGTCGACGTCCTCAGTGACGAGGTCGAGAAGTCGAAAGGCTATATCGCCCGCGCCGAAGGTCAGGCTCAGGCCGCGCGCACGGCGCAAGAGCCCTCGCTGCTGACGGCGGATTGATGGAGCGGGACCTGACCAGAGACAGCGACCGGCTGATCCATGAAGGCCGCGCACTGGTGCGCGACAACCAGGCGGGCGGTCGGCACCGGCGTTCCGGCTCGCAGGCGATCGGCCGCGGCTCGGCAGAGCTGCGCCGCAAGAACCTGATGACGCGGATCAAGCTGATCGGCGCCTCGCTGGTGGCGATCGTGCTGGCGGCAATGGTCGCGGGCCTGGTGATCGGCGGCATCGGCTTCACCGGCGTGATGATCGCCTTCCTGGCAGTGGTCGCGGCGACCTTCCTGTTCTCGAACTACCCGAAGGTAAAGGTCCCCCGCCGCTCCGACCTCAACACGGGGGACGTGCGGCAGATGGTTGCGCGCACCGAGTTGTGGCTCGAGCACCAGCGCCCCGCACTGCCGCCGCCGGCCGTCACCTGGGTCGATCAGATCGGGGTCCAGCTCGACGCGCTCGGCCTCCAGCTCGAGCATATCGATCCCGTCCATCCCGCAGCGGTCGAAACGCGCAAACTGGTCGGAGTGACGCTGCCGGGGATGATTGAGTCCTACCGCAAGATCCCTGCCCATTTGCGTGGCGAGGAACGCGTCGGCGGCACGCCCGACGGCCAGCTCGTCGAAAGCCTTGGCAAGATCAGCCAGGAGATCGACCGCGTCACGCGCCAGCTTGCCGATGGCGCGCTTGACGATCTGGCGATCAAGACCCGGTACCTCGACTATCGTTACGGCGCGGCCGGCGAGCCCGAGGCACTACCCCCCAACCGACAGGAACCTTGATGGAAGTTGCCATTCCCCATTCGCTCGGCAAGCATGAAGTCCGCGAACGGCTTCGCACCCGCGGCCACTTGATCGGTGAAGGCATTCCCGGCGGGATGGCGGAGGTACAGACAGCCTGGCCGAGCGCCGACCGTATGGCACTGGCCGTGTCGGCGCTGGGGCAGACGGTCAACGCCTATGTCGACATCGAAGACACGCGCGTCGTGTTCGTCGTCGATGTCCCGCCCGCGCTCGGCTTTGTGAAGCCGATCATCGAGGGCGCGATCCGCCAGCAGGGCCAGAAGCTGCTGGCGCTGCCGGCCTCCTAGAGCTTCCGGTCCAGCTCAAGGTAGTTGCTGGGGATGCGCAGCACCGCGGTGGCGTGGCGCGTCTCGCGCATGAACAGCAGCAGGGCGCTCATCAAAAGGCCGATCGAGACGATGAAGGCGCCAGCCGCGAAGTGCTGCAACTCCATCTGGGCGATTTCTTCGAGGAACAGCAGCGCCACACAGAAGCCGATGGCCAAGCCGCTCAGCACCAGCAGCAGGATCGCGTTGCCGATCATGGCGATGCGCCGATCGACGGTGCGGATCTCGCGCACCACCGCGTCGTGCTCGGAACCGGATGTGGTGGCATGGAGCGTCTGCAGCACGCGCGAACGATCGACCACCCGGCCGAGCCGCGCGGAAAGGATATTCATGAT
>CAYTPY010000013.1:10648-36753 GCA_964439725.1 uncultured Erythrobacter sp.
GCGTGCCAGTTGCCGATGTCCGACCAGCCCATCGACACCGGCACCACGGCGGCCCGCACGGTGTTCTCCATCACGGCGTAGTCTACCGATTCTCCTTCGATCTCGGAAAACGGCCCGGCGTCCGGGTGGAAGGCAGCGCCATCCTCGCGACCTTGCTCCACTGCCGCACGCACGGCTTCCGCCATTTCCGGGCGGTGCCGTGCCAGCTCTTCCAGGAAGGCGCCGGCGCGAAACACGAAGATGCCGCCGTTCCAACTGTAGTTGCCCTCGGCCAGGAAACGCTCGGCTGTGGTGAGATCGGGCTTCTCAACGAATCGCTCGACCTGGAAACCGCCCTCGAGCGGCGCGCCGCGCCGGATGTAGCCGAAGCCTGTTTCAGGTGCGGTCGGCTCGATGCCGAACGATACGAGCCAGTCCTGCGCTGCCAGCTGCGCCGCAGCCGCAGCCGCAGCCGCAAAGCTCTCGGTGTTCGCGATATGGTGATCGCTTGGACAGACCAGCATGACCGCATCGGCCGGCAGACGATGGGCCGCCAGGGCGATAGCCGGCGCGGTGTTCTTCGCCATCGGCTCCACGATCACTTGCGTGTCCGGGAACGCCGCCGCCTGCGCCTCGACATGGCCGCGATGGCCGACGCCGGTCACGACCATCGGTGGCGCGAACCTCCCGGCATCGGCACAGCGCCGCAATGTGCTTTCGAATAGGGTGCTTTCCTCGACCAATGGCAGGAACGGCTTCGGGTTGCTGGCTCTGCTGCGAGGCCACAACCGCGTGCCGCTGCCGCCACAGAGGACGACGGGATATATCTTCGTCATGCTTGCAGACTACCTCTGGAAGAACATATGCCAACGATGATTAGGCGGCCCCTGTTCCGGAGTCATCAGAACCAGCGTTGCCGCCAACGATAGATCCCTACGACCGGGACACCTTGGGCGTTCAAGCGAGGCCGGAACACGAAGCGTTCGGTGGCGAGCCGGCAGGTGATCGCGTCGGCTTCCGGATCCGGACTGGGATCGGTGACGCGGCACGCGCTCACCCGTCCATCGGTACCGACCGTCAGCTCGATGACCACGTCATGGCCGCGCCGGACCTGCCTTCCGCCAGCTGGAGTGGGATAATCGCGGGCGTTGTCGATCCGGCCCGAAATCATCTCGAGCGGGCGCGCGGCACTTCCGCCCTGTCCGTCGCCGGCACCGCCGCTGCCCGTCCCATCGCCGCTGCCTCCCGCTCCTGTTCCGGCGCCCTGATCCGCCGCTCCGGACGTGTCAGCCGTTCCGGTGGAAGCAGCACGCGGCGCCGTTTGCGGACGCGGCAACGGCGCTGGGGGCGCAGACACCTCGCGTGGGATGGCCCGCTGCCCCTCGTCTCCGGCCGCGCCGGCCTCAAGCTCCGGACTCGGTGCAGGCTCCGGCTCGGGCTCGGGTGGCGCGGTGATCGTAACCGATACCAGCGAGGCGGCGCGATCGACCGCCTGCGTCGTGAAGTCTGGAGCGAGCAGCCGCGCCAAACCGCCCAGGGCGGCGACATGAAGCCCGGCGATCAGCAGTAACATACCCCACCGCGGCCTGCGCCGCGGGGCGTATAGTGTTTCGGGTGGACTGGACCGGGTCCTAGACGGCGCCACTATTCACCTCGATGCGGCTTAAGGACCGGCAGCATCCGCGTTCAACTCGGTTCCGACGCGCAAGTCCCCTTGGCCATAGAGGTAGTCCGGATTGAAGCCGGCATAGCTTTCGAGCCGCTTGCGATCCGCCACATAGAGAGTGCCGCGGCGAAACTCTGCGACCCCTTCGCGGCGCATCTGGCCCAGCGCCCGGTTCATGTGGATGGCTGTCGTACCGCACATGTCCGCCAGATCGGCCTGGATCAGCGGCGTCCGCAGGCCGTCACGCCGGCCTAGTCCGACCAAGTCGAGGCGGTGCCACAATTCGGCGAAGACATGCGCCACCCGCCGCGGGGCGGGCAGTTCCTCCATCTTGAGGATCCACTGCCGGTGGATCGCCGCGTCGAGCAGAGTGGCAAACCACAACAGCCGGGTCAGATGCGGATGGCATGCCATGACCTCTTCGAGGCGCTTGTGGCTGACATGGCCGACCTGCACCTCACCCACGGCCACGATATTGTGATCCAGCCGCTTGAGCGCGAAGCCATGCAAGTCGGCGAAATCGCCGGGGACGTGCATGCCGACGATGTAACGGGCATCGCCCTCGACAATGGTGCGCAGTATGTGGCCTTCGATCAGCAGCGTGGCCTGGTCGATCCGCTCTCCCCGCTCCACGAGACAGGTTCCATGCGGCAGGTGCTGAGTGCCCTCGATAAGGCTCTCGAGAATAGCCTTCTCCTCGGAAGACATCGCATGCCGAAGCCGCCCCATCAGGAACCTGCCCGTGAGTGGATATGCCTCGAGATCCGCCGCCGTCCCCATGGAGGAGAGAATAGCCGGCGCGCGCGCTGGTTCCGCGGCAAAGGCAGTTATCGTAGCTCGACGCGCCTCAGCGGCTGGGAATGCCGAGCAACTCGATCTTGAACAGCAGCGTCGCTCCGCCCGGGATGGGGCCCCGTCCGACTGGCCCATAGGCGAGCATCGCCGGCGCCGCGATCTCGATCGTATCGCCTACAGCCATGTGCGGCACCGCCATCTGCCACGCGCGAATCAACGCGCGCAGCGGGAACGTGGCAGGTTCGTTGCGGCTGTAGGAACTGTCGAACTCCGTGCCGTCGACCAGCGTTCCGGCATAGTGCAGCGTGACCGTGTCGTTGATCGTCGGTCGCTCGCCCGAGCCGTCGCCTGACACACGCCGCCACAGAAGGCCGCCGTCCATCCAGTGCCAACCATCGCTGGCCTGTCGGCTCGCGAGCGCAAGCTGCTGAGCATTGTGCCAGGCCGCATCCTGCGAAGGGCCGCCGGCCTGCTCTTGCGCGGCAACGCCTAGCGGCATCAGGACCATGAGCGCGGCGCATGCCGCCACGAGCTTACGCGTCACTTTTCAGCCTTTCGGAAAGTTGGTGGTGAGCCCTGCTGGATTCGAACCAGCGACCTACTGATTAAAAGTCAGTTGCTCTACCGACTGAGCTAAGGGCCCGACCACGCGCGTCACCTACGGAGGCGAGTCTTTCTGGTCAACCGCGCGCTTAACTGCCGGACGCTCAGATGTGTGACAGGGTCCCGCCACTCAGCGGCAATTGAGGCTGCCGGGCGCAACACGAAATCGCGGATCCTGAACAACGGGTGCGGGATAATGAGGTCCGGCGCGGCATAAGCACCGCCACTCCACAGGATTACGTCGAGATCGAGCACGCGAGACGCCCACCGCTGCCCGCCCGCACGGCGGCCAAACGAACGTTCGATCGATTTGAGCAGCAACAAGAGCTCCGGCGGCTCCAGCGAGGTTGCCACCACGGCCGCCGAATTGGCGTAGCGCCGCAGCGATGGCCCCACCGCATCACTGAGCAGCACCGGTGCCTGCTCGACGACTTCGACCCCGGCATCTTCCAACGCCCCTAGAGCCGCTGCCAGTACGTCGCGCGGGCCGCCATATCGCTGATGCGGCCGGTTCGATCCCAGCGCGATCACGTAACGCCAAGGCCGCTCCGGCGTCAGATGTCCTCGCAAATCCGGCCGTAGAGCTGGGGCCGACGGTCGCGGAAGAAACCCCAGCTTGCCCGGTGTTTGGCCGCTGCGGTCAGGTCGAGTGCGGCGACGAGAACGCCTGTCTCCTCAGCGCCGAACTCTTCGATCAGGTCACCCCATTCGTCGCTGATGAAGCTGTGGCCGTAGAAGGTCTGCCCGTCACCGCCGCATTCGTTTTCGTACCCGATTCGATTGGCCGCAATCACCGGCATGCAGTTCGAAACCGCATGGCCGATCATCGCCCGCCGCCAGAGGCGGCTCGTGTCCATCTCGGGGTCCTTGGGCTCCGATCCGATCGCCGTGGGGTAGAGCAGCATCTCCGCCCCGTTCAGCGCCATGACCCGGGCCGCTTCGGGATACCACTGGTCCCAGCAGATGCCGACACCGATGCGGGCGCCGAACAGGTCCCACGTCTTGAACCCGTCATTGCCGGGGCGGAAGTAGAACTTTTCCTCGTAGCCCGGCCCATCTGGGATGTGGCTCTTGCGATAGGTACCCATGATCTCGCCCTCGGCGTCGATCATGGCCAAGGTGTTGTAGTAGTGGTGCCCATCGCGCTCGAAGAAACTGGTCGGGATCGCGACCTTCAGCTTCCGGGCAAGCTCGCGCATCGCAACGACGGACGGGTGCCCGGCGGCAGGCCGTGCGGTGGCGAACAGCGCGTCGTCTTCGATCTTACAGAAATATGGGCTCGAGAACAGCTCGGGCGGCAGCACGATCTGTGCCCCCTTCCCGGCCGCTTCCTCGACCAAAGCGGAGACGGCAGCGATGTTCTCGTGCTCGTCGGATGAGCCGAGGGCGAGTTGCAGGGCGGCGACCGTAATCTTCGTCATGCGGGGCTATCTAATGGCGCCGCGCGGCGGCACAAGCAGGCTAGGGCCGCTTGCGGAACAGCAGCGTCATCCGGTCTGTCTCGCCGATGGCGTCGAGCTCGGCCCGGCGAGGAGAGCCTTCGGGCGCGCCGCGATAGCTCGGCGGCAGCGTCCACACACCGCCTTCCCAATTCGCAGGGTCCTTAGGATTGGCGTTGATCTCGCTCTTGGCGACCAAATCGAAGCCGTAGGCGTCGAACAAGGCAATCACATCCTTCTCGCGCTGATAGCCGTTGTCGCCGAGGGTGTAGCTTGCGGGCGCATCGGCCTTGGCGCGGTGCTGCACCACGCCGACCAGACCATCATCTTTGAGCAGCTTGCGGGCCGTGACGAGTGAATCGTGGAGCCAGCCGAAGCGGCGCATGTTGTGTATTTCGCGGAAGATCAGGAACCGGTCGGCGGTGCCCGCGAGCGCGTCGAGATCGTCGTCGGTATTGGCACCGATCACGCGGGCGCCTTCCTCTCCGACCCAGATGCGCGCTTCGGCCGGAAACCGCTCGGCCGTGCCGCGATACATGTCCCAATACCCGGTCAGTTCAGGATGAAGCTCCGGATTGAGCGCAATATAAGTGGCGTTCGCGCCCAGATAGGGGATCAGCACGCGCGAATACCAGCCGCCGGCCGGCATGTAATCGACCACCGTCATCCCCGGCCGTACCTGGAAGAAGGCCAGCGTCTCGGCAGGATGGCGGTGCACGTCGCGGGGCCGGTCCTGGTTGCGGCGCGGGTGGGCGAGGGCTTCGGCGAGCCCGGGATCAGCGGCTTGCTGCTGCGCCGCCGCAGGGGCCTGAGCGGAAAGAGTGAAGGGTGCGGCCACGAGGGCGGCGGCGAGGAACGCAATACGCATCGTAGCTCTCCCGGTAACTGGTCCGGCGGAAACTACCCGCCGGCGTCCGGATGACAAGCGCCTTCCCCGTCCCCATCTGTGCGGCGAAGGAGAACGGCATGGCCGAAGAAACGGTAATCCTCGCCGGCGGGTGCTTCTGGTGCACCGAAGCGGTGTTTCGCGACGTGATCGGAGTGAACGAGGTCGAGAGCGGCTACATCGGCGGCTCGGTGCCGAATCCTACCTACAAGCAAGTGTGCAGCGGGACGACCGGCCACGCGGAGGCGATCCGCGTCACTTATGACCCAGAGACTATCTCGATTGCGGAGATCCTCGACGTGTTCTTGGGCACGCACGATCCGACGCAGCTCAATCGCCAGGGCAACGACGTCGGCACACAGTATCGGAGCGCGATTTTCCCGCTGGACGAAGCGCAGCAGGCGCAAGCCGAAGCAGCGATCGCCCGGTGGAACGCTGAGCATGGGGAAACAGCCGTGACGACCATCGAAGATGCGGCCGAATGGTATCCCGCCGAGGACTATCACCAGGAATACTGGGAAGGCGAAGGACAGCGGAATCCTTATTGCCTGGCGACGATCCCGCCGAAGCTGATGAAACTCAGGAAGAGCTTCGCCAACCGCGTCAAAGCCTGAAGTGCCGCCGCCCAGCATCATCGCGGGCGGCGGAACTTCGCGATAGACTTAGAAGCGAGCCTGGAGACCGGCCGCCACGTACTTCGGACCCGCATTGGCTTTGACATTCACCAGCGGCAGCACGGCAGCCGAGATGGTGCCGTACGGGCGCAGATTGCCGCTCATGAAACGAGCTCCCGTGCCGAGCGATATCCCGGCCAGAGGCACGTCAAAGGTCGCTTCGGCGCGGGCGTAAAGCCGCGTCGAAGCGGGATCGCAGCGCTTGTCGGAGACAATGTCCCCGGTCTCGGTGTCGCGGCAGCCGACCGGCGTCGCGCTACTATCGAGGAAGTAACGGTCGTCGTCCCGATCGGCGAGGAAAACGCCGCCGCCAGGCGTGATGCGAAACCCGCCAATGGAGATGACCGAAACGCCGGCGCCAAGCTCCGCGCCCCAATCACCCTCTGATTTGGCGACATTCGCTTCCAGCGCGATTTGCGCCGCAGCGGGTGCGGCGGTGAAAAGCACGGCGGCGGCGGCGGCGATGGCTAAAGATTTCATTCTAGTTCCTCATTGTTCTTCTGACAGGGCGCGGCTCTTCTCGGGACCGCTGACTGTCCGCGCCTCGGCGGGCGGCCCGCTGACGGCGAGCTAGGCAAGCGCACCTTACCTCGGATGAACGGCGACCCGCGAAGCCGTTAAGCGTGGTGAAACCGGGCGATGAAGAACCCGTCGAGCCCGCCTTGGTCGTGCAACATACCAGGGTCGGTTTGCAGCCAGCCTTCGGGTGAGGGAGCAAGGCCGCGAGGCAATTCGCTAGGGTCAAGCGGATCGACGGCGAGCCCGATTTGGGGAATCTGACCTTCGCCCTCTTCGTGCTCTAGCGAACAGACAGCATAGACCAGACGGCCGTCCGGGCTTAACCAAGCTGCTGCGCGCCGCAGCAGGCGCGTCTGGAGGTCGGCCATTTCGGCAATCTGCCGCGGCCCGATACGGTGAAGCACTTCAGGATGGCGGCGAGCGGTGCCGGTCGCAGTGCAAGGCGCGTCGAGCAGGATCGCATCGAAACTGGTCGGCGGCTCCCACTCCAACGCATCCGCCACGACGATTTCGGCCGCAAGTCCGGTGCGTTCAAGGCTTTCCCGCAGGCGATCCAACCGGCGGTTGCTGGCGTCCACCGCCGTCACCTTCCACCCGGCGGCGGCAAGCTGCAGTGCCTTACCCCCTGGCGCCGCGCAAAGGTCGAGCACGCGGCGACCGTTTCCTTCGCCAAGCAGCCGCGCGGGCAGGGAGGCGGCGAGATCCTGCACCCACCAGGCGCCGTCGGCAAAGCCGGGTAGGTCAGCAACCGCGGCGCCGCGGTTCACGCGCACGTGGCCTGGCGCCAGGCTGATACCGTCCAGCCGCTCTGTCCAATCGGCCGTCGCATCCCGGTCTCGAAGTGTAAGATCGAGCGGCGGCGGTTCGGCCAGTCCGGCGGCAATATCCCCGGCGCGGGCGCCCCAGCGACGGGCCAAAGCCTCCGGCAACGATGGCACGGCCGGCAATGTCGCGGGTTGGCGCACCAGCGAACCGAACACGCCGTGCGCCAGGCGCCGCGGCCCGCCGGCAAGAAGCGCCAACGCCGTAGCGACAACAGCGTGCGGCGGGGTCTCCAAGCGCAGCCATTGCGCCAGCATCAGGCGAAGCACCATTCGCACCTTGGCATCGTCGGCTAGCCTTTGGCGCGTGGCGGAATCTATCAGCCTGTCGAAATCGACCAGCCATCGAAACGCCTCGCTGGCAATGGCACGGGCCAATGCGACATCGGATGAAGTCGGCAAACCGCTCGTGGCCGCGCCGGCCGCCTGATCGAGCGTTTCGCCGCGCCTCAGCACGGCGTCTAGCATCTTCAATGCGGCCCGGCGCGCGCCGATGCCTTGTACTTCTCTTGGCCTGTTCACCCGCCCGCCCTAGAAGCTGTTGCCGCAAGCCGCCAGTCGTCCCATGTCATGAGCATGACCGAACGAGCTACTGAACGTCCCAAAGGTTTTCGCAAGCCAGCACACTGGACCGACATGCCGCCACCGCTGCCAAGCCAAGCCGATATATCGGAAGAACTCAGCCCCACTCGTTACGGCGACTGGGTCAAGAACGGGATCGCGATCGACTTCTAGGGCTGTCGGAACGCCCTCTTGCGCGGCTGGTTGCAAGCCTCGATAGGGCTGCTCCCGACCCGCCAGGAGACTGAAAAATGCGCAGAGTACCGACTGCAACACTCGCAGCAAGGCTAGCCGCGTTGAGCGGGGCGCTGGTACTGGCGGCTTGTGCGGTCGAGGACTCCCGGACTGCAGCTTCGCGAGCTCCAGCGCTGCCAACGGTTGCCGCCGCCTCGCCGTCACTTCCCGCTCCCGGCGGAATCGTGCGTAGCGGGGACAGCTTCGGGTCGATGGCGAAGCAGTATATGCCGCGCTCCGGGCCTGTCGCGGCGACCGGCGCAAGCGCGTGGGTACCGCCTGCGCCGCCGCCTGCATTCGTAGTCGAGGGGCCGCCACCGCCGGCTGGTCCCCCCGCTCCGCCGCTTGCTGCTGTGGCGAACCGTCAGCCGGCTAACGCGGCTCCTTCCACGCCCGCGTCCGAGAGCGTGCGGCCCGAGGCTGCCCCGCAAGGATCGCCCACGCCCGCGCCTGGATCCGCACCGAACCCCGCGCTGCGAACGGCCGGATTGGAGTTGTTCAACAACTTCTCCTGCGGGGTCTGCCACATTTTCGCAGACGCCAACGGCGGTGGCTCTATCGGACCATCACTCGACCGCAATTCGCGGCTCACCCGCGAATTTGCGATCGAGGTGATCGCCAACGGCAGCGGCGCCATGCCCTCGTTCGCCGGGCAGATGACGGACGAGGAAATCGCCACGCTGGCCGATTATCTGGTCCAGTACTCCAGAAACTAGCGCCGCTTGGGGGCCAAGAGCTTGGTCCAATCGATCTTCGCCAACGCGACAAGGCCAAGAAGCATAGCCACCTGGAGAGCGATTCCGGTGGGGCTGGTCAGCGCGTCGCGAAATGCATCGCCAAGCGTAAGCTGCTCGATCACCGCCGCGCTGCCTGCGTAGATCGAGTACGACACGAGTCGTCCCACGAAGAACGCGAGCGTGAATGGCAGCAACCTGACACCGGTAAGTCCCGCCGCTTCGAACAATTGGGCCGAAGGCAGCGGAGACAGCGCAAACAGACCCAACGCCAGGAAGCCACCGCGCCTGTTCCTCTCCAGCGCTGCGCGCGCTGCCTCCAGATTACTGCGCGTCTTGTCCGGTATCCAGCGCCGCAGGAGACGGGTGCCGTGGGCTAAGCAGAACCGGCCGAATGCGGCGGCGGTCGCCCCGACAAGGACGATGGCAGGGACTGAAAGGTCGGAATTGAAGCCATAGAGGACGATGATCGACCAGGTCGGTGGACCAAAGGCTGGCAACAGGTTCACGCCGAGCACGATGCCGAACAGGATGAGATAATCGGTCACAGGGGGCTAAGCCGACCGGCCGCTAAAGCCAGCCGGCAAGCTCGCGGCGGACTAAAGTCTCCAGCATCTCCATTCCTGGATCTTTGCCATTGAGGCAGGCGAGGGATGCGAACCGCTCTCCTCCGGCGGCCACGAACTGTTCACGGCCGCGGATCGCCAGCTCTTCCAGAGTTTCGAGACAGTCGGCTGAGAAGCCAGGGGCCGCCACAGCGAGCCTTTTGGTGCCTTTGGCGGCCTCTTCGGCGAAGACTTGCTCGGTCGATGGTTCCAGCCACTTCGCCCGGCCGAACCGCGACTGAAAACTAACCGATATTCGCAAGTCCGGCCGTGCCAAGGCGGCTTCGAGTAGCCGCGCGGTCTTGCGGCAATGGCAGTGATAGGGATCGCCGAGATGCAGCGTCCGCTCCGGCATGCCGTGAAAGCTCAACACCAGCGTTTCAGGATCGAAGTCGAGCGCATCGAGTTGCGCGCCAAGGTCCCTCGCCAGAGCGGCAATATAGGCCGGATCATCGTAGTAAGGTGGCAGGGTGCGCAGCGTCGGCTGCCAGCGCATCGCTCGCAGCGCGTCTCCGGCGCGGTCCACTGCGGTTGCCGTCGTGGCCGCGCAATATTGCGGATAAAGCGGCGCAAAGAGGATGCGGTCGCAGCCACCATTCATCAGCGTGTGCAGAGCTTCGGCGATGGCCGGGTTGCCGTACCGCATCGCATAAGCGACCGTTGCCGCAACTCCGAGCCGCGCTTGCAGGCGTTCAGCTTGTTCGGCGGTGATCGCGGCGAGAGGCGAGCCGCGCTCGCTCCAGACTTGCGAGTAGGCATGCGCCGACTTCTTCGGACGCGTCCTTAGCACGATGCCGCGTAGGATCGGCTGCCAAGCGATTGGCGGGATTTCGATCACACGGCGGTCCGAGAGGAACTCCGCGAGATAGCGGCGCACCGCGCCGGGTGTCGGTGCATCGGGCGTGCCCAAGTTGACTAGCAGCACGCCAATACGGCCGGTGCGGACGGGCGGATGATCGGGAGGCAGGTTCATAATCCACCGGACAGCAGGGGCAGCCGGCGCAAGCGCAACCCGGTCGCCGAGAATAAAGCATTGGCTATCGCCGGAGCAACCGGAGCGACGGCCAACTCTCCCGGATCGAACGGCTCGGCATCGCTCTCTATCAGGTCCACAGTGATGTCCGGGCTCTCAGCCAGTGTAGGGATGTTAAGCCCTCCAAGCCGCCCCTGAACCACCATCCCCCGCTCGTACTCCATCGCCGAGCCTAGGGCGAGACCGAGGCCGTAGATCAGGCCCCCTTCGATCTGTTGCAAGGCGATATCCCGATTGACCACACGGCCGATGTCGACCGCCGCCGCCAGCCTCTCGACCCGTACGCCGCCCTCACCTGCCGCAGCTGCCGCGACCAAGGCGATACGGCCTCCGGCCTCCAGCGTTCCCATGCGATGGCAGGCGAGCCCCTGACCAGTCCCTGGTCCCCCGCCGCCCCATTCACCAAGCCGAGCTGCACGTTGCAGACATTGCGCCAGACGGATGTCGTCCGCCAGCATGGCGATCCGAAAGCTCAGCGGCTCCTGCCCATTCCGCTGCGCAACCTCGTCGATGAAGCTCTCGATGAAAAAGCACGTATAGCCATGAGCGTTCCCGCGCAGCCGACCGCTTGGCAGCGGAAGGCGGACCGGCACATGGTCGACCGCGACATTCGGGATCGCGTAAGGCGGCATCAGCCCTTCCGTGACGAAAGCATCCGGCTCGCCTTCCACCGCGGCGATAGCTCCCCAGCTGGTCCGGTTGTCGAACAAGCGGCGACCGAACTCCAGCGCAGCAGGTGGGGCGGCGACGCGAGAACGAAGTGTATCGATGCGCCCCTGCGGACCGATCTTGGCCGCCAGGACCGCTGCAACCGGCGGCCGAGGACGCAGTGTCAGGTGCTCCTGCCAGCGCGACCAGGTGAGTTGCACCGGACGCCCGATTTCACGCGCGATCAGTGCCAATTCGAGTGCGTGATCGTGCTCCAGCCGCCGGTCGAAGCTGCCACCTGCCGGCATCGGGTAGAGCACCACGTCGGCGAGAGCCATGCCAAGCGCGTTAGCCGCTGCTTCGCGAGCACGTTCAGGCGCTTGGCTGGCAATCCACAGCTCCAGACGCCCATCACTCAGACGGGCTGTGGCGCTGGCGGTCTCGATGGTACCGTGAGCAGCGGGCATGACATCATAGCGCAAGGCTAGCGTCGGCTGGTGCAACCCGTCGTCGCCATTGCCGCGCTCGGCAATCCGTTGAGGCTTGCCGCGGCGTACATTGCCGTCGAGCAGTTCATCGATCCGGCCGGTCGTGACCGGCGAAGCGACGCGAAAGCGCGGCGCCATGGCATCGAGCGCCTGCTCGGCTGCCCACCAGGTTTCTGCCGCGGCGGCCAACCAGCGCTTCCCACGCACAATGCCGACTAACCCTCGCGTTCCGGCGGCGGCCTCACGCTCGAAGCTCGACAGCTCAGCGTGATCGAGCGGTCCATGGCGGATCGCGGCGTGGACCATGTCAGGCAGCCGCACGTCGCCGGCGAACTGAAAGCTGCCGTCCACTTTCGACGGCAGATCAAGCCGCGGCCAAGCGATCTCCCGCTCGGAGTCGCCAGGAACGGAGATGAGATCTGCGGGGGGCTCAGAGCGCAGCTGCGGGGGGTCGGGCGGCGAGTAGCTCGACGCTTCGGCAGCGAGTTCGGCAAAGCTCAGCCGCGCTCGCCCATGCACGATGAAGCCGGCATTGGCTTCGCAATCCTCCCAAGGCACGTTCCAGCGTTCTGCGGCAGCCATAGCGAGCATAGCGCGCGCCGATGCTGCGGCCTCACGGCACGGCCGCTCGAACGCAGCGAGCGAAGTGCCTTCCGCGGTCGCGCCGAAACGGTTCGCTTCAGCCCAGCGGCGCAGCAAGTAATCATCGGCATCCCGGTTGAGCGCCGGGATCATCGGCCGCCACAAAGGCGCCCACCGAGCAGCCAGGGGCAGGTTGGTATAGGCGCCGCTGGCCGGGGTCGGCTCCACCGCAATTTGGCGCCAATCGGCGCCGAGCTCCATCGCAACCACCTGCGGCAGTAGCGTGGTCACTCCCTGTCCCATCTCGAGTTGGGGCACGGCGACCGTGACAACGCCGTCACGGCCAATCTTGAGCCAGGCGCCGAATGCCGTTTCTCCGCGTCCCGGAGTCAGCGGCGACTCATAGCTGCGCGGCAACAGCATCCAGGCAACGAGGAGGCCGCCGCCGACCGCCGCGCCAGCCAGCAGGCCGCGCCGGGAAACCTCGAGCCGCTTCAGAGCTAACCCCTCAACATCGCCTCAATGCCGATCCAGCCAATCGCCGAGTCGGTCGGCGATCCGAGCGAAGGGCTCGCCGAGGTCTCCGTCGTTTGCGGCAGGGGGCTGGCCGGTATCGCTGGCGACCCGGATACCCATCGCCAGCGGAATCCTGCCGAGAAACGCCTCGCCTAGCGCACGAGCCGCCGCTTCGGCCCCGCCCGAGCCGAACGGATCGCTCCCCTCGCCGCAGTGTGGACACAGATAGCCTGCCATGTTCTCGACGAGGCCGATCACCGGCACGTCCGCCTGGCGAAAGAGGTCGATGGCGCGGGTCGCGTCGATCAAAGCCAAATCTTGGGGAGTCGAAACCACGACAGCCCCCGCCGGCTTGAATTTCTGAAGCATGGTCAGCTGGACGTCGCCCGTGCCTGGCGGCAGGTCCACCAGCAGAACGTCAACGTCTCCCCACTGCGCATCCATCATCTGGCCGAGCGCGCTGCCGGTCATCGGCCCGCGCCAGGCGATCGCTTTGCCAGGCTCGACGAGCTGCCCCATCGACAGGAGCTTCACCCCGAACTCGCTTTCCACGGGGATCAGCTGCTTGCCCTCGGCGGTCGGCTTGCTGTTGGAAGCATCGAGCAGCATTGGCTGCGACGGGCCATAGATGTCGGCATCGACAACTCCGACCTTTCGCCCAGCGCGCGCGAGTGCAACCGCGAGGTTTGCCGTAAGCGTGGACTTGCCGACCCCGCCTTTGCCCGATCCAACGGCGATGATGTGGCGCTTGACCTTGTCGGCCATCAGCGCGACGCGCACTTCGTCGACGCCTTCCACCGCCCCGGCTGCTGCCTTGAGTGCTTTCTCCAGCTCTGCGGCGGCAGCGCGTCCCAAGCCAGAGGCATCCGCCACCAAAGTGGCGACTCCATCGGAGAAGCGGACCGAGCGAACATACGCGGCAAGCTGTGCGGGAAGTCGTTGTTCTATTTCAGCGGGGGTAGTCATGCCGGGCCTGCTAGCCTGTATGACGGCCTGGTGCAGCGAAAATGTCCGCGCTCCTCTGTTTTTTGCGTTCATCCTCCTTATAACACCGGTCATGGAACGTTTGGGCGGGTTATACGAAAGGATCGCACTGGCGATGGCCGGTAAGCGAAGCCCCTGGGGCAAGCCTCCAGGTGACAAAGATGCCGATGGAGCGGGATCCGGCAATTCGGGCGAGCCGGATGCGACGCCGCCTACCGGTGAGGAGAAGCCGCGCGGGCCGCGCAACCCCTGGCTGCCGGGTGGTGGCTCGGAAGAGCGTGGGCGCCGCGCCTCCAATATCGAGGATCTTTTCAAGCATCGCGGCCCGGAAGGACCGCGGCGGCGCATCGGCGGGCCCGGCGGGCCCAACTTCCGCATGCCCAAGGGACCGGGCGGCCGCTCTCTGTTTCCGCTCGCCATTGGCGGCATCGTGCTTGTCTGGCTGGGGTTCAGCGCTCTGCACCAGGTGGCTCCGCGCGAGCAGGCCATCGTAACCACTTTAGGCAAGTATTCGCACACGCTCGATCCGGGCCTGCACCTCACATTGCCGTGGCCCATCCAGAACGTGGACGTCGAGAACGTCAGCGAAATTCGCTCGGAGCGAATCCCTGATGGGACCGCCGAAAAGCTGATCCTTACCGGTGACCAGAACCTGGTCGACCTCAGCTACCTGATCCGCTGGAGCATTAAGGATCTGACCCAGTTCAAGTTCCAGTTGGCTGAGCCTCGCGAGACCCTTCGCGAAGTAGGCGAAGCAGCCATGCGTGCCTCGGTCGCCGAGCACGAGCTTGATCGCGTGCTATCGGGTGCCGGTCGGGCCGACATCGAACAGAGCGTTCGGAATCGCATGCAATTGGTACTCGATGCGTATCGGTCTGGGATTATCGTTCAGGGCATCGAGATCCAGAAAACCGACCCGCCCGAGCGCGTCGTTGAAGCGTTCAAGGACGTTTCGGCCGCTCAGCAAGATGCCAACGCGGAAATGAACCGCGCCCGCACCTACGAGCAGCAGTTGCTCGCCAAGGCGCAGGGTGACGCAGCGGCATTCGACAAAATCTACGAAGAGTATCGCATGGCGCCGGAAGTGACGCGTCGCCGGCTCTATTATGAAACGATGGAAAGCGTGTTGGGCAGCACCAACAAGACGATTGTGGAATCGAACGGAGTGACTCCGTATCTGCCGTTGCCGGAGATCGGCAGCCGCGCGCGGCAGGCCGCTCCGCCTGCTCCCGCCGGAGGGCAGTGACGATGGAACGCCTTTGGGAAAACCATAAGCTGACGATCATCGCCATGGCCGTGGTCCTGGTAGCGCTGCTGTCGAGCGTGATCGTAGTCCCGGAAACGCATCAGGGCGTCGTCGTCAGGACCGGTGAACCGGTCCGCGTGATCAACCGCTTCAAACCGAACGAGCCTTTCGGCCAAACCGGTGCCGGCATGGTCATGCGTATCCCGTTCCTGGAACGAGTGCAGATGATCGAGAAGCGAGTGCTTGATCTCGACATGGAGCGGCAGGAAGTGCTCTCCAACGACCAGCAGCGCTTGCAGGTGGATGCTTACGCTCGGTTCCGTATCATCGATCCGGTGACAATGGTCGAGAATGCGGGGACGGAAACGAACGTCGCGATGCAATTGCAGCCGATCCTGGCCTCTGTGCTGAGGCAGGAACTCGGCCGCCGGAGCTTTGCTTCGATGCTGACGGCGGAGCGCGGCGCGGCGATGACCAACATCCGTAACACGCTCGATCTTCAAGCGCGGCAATACGGCGCACAGGTGATCGACGTACGCATTAAGCGCGCTGATCTTCCGGAGGGCACGCCGTTGGAAGCCGCGTTCAAGCGGATGGAAACCGATCGCCAGCAGGAAGCCGGCACGATCCGCGCCGGTGGGCTTAGGGACGCCCAGATTGTCCGTGCCGAAGCCGAGGCCGAAGCCGCACGCATCTACTCGACAGCCTACGGCAAGGACCCGCAGTTTTACGACTTTTATCGCGCGATGGAGAGCTATCGCCGGACCTTCGAAAATGGAGAGGCCGAAAGCTCGATCATCCTTTCGCCCGACAACGAATACTTGCGTCAGTTCCGCGGCGGGAACCGCTGAGGCGTTCAATCGGTGTTCAGCCCGCGAGGGCTGAATCTGCGCAGGGACTGTAGCAAGCGGCGTCGTCCTGACGCCTGACAGAGAAGAGGATCAAAAGGACGTGAAGCCCGTGCGCTATTCCTACGGCATTACCACGGCCCTGCTGGCTGGCGGGGCTGCCATCTCCCTCATCACCGGCTTCCCTGCCGGAGCCCAAGTCGCGCAAAACGACGATCAACAGATCAGCCGCGTAGTGCCGCGCGCTGGCGCGCCGGAGAGCTTCGCCGACCTGACGGAGCAGCTCCAGCCGGCAGTGGTCAACATCTCCACCCGGCAGCGGATCACCGTCAACACCAACCCGTTCGCCGGGACGCCGTTTGCCGACCTGTTCGGCAGCCAAGGCGGCCAGCCGACCACGCGCGAGGCGCAGTCGCTCGGCTCCGGCTTCATTATCTCGGCCGACGGTTACGTGGTGACCAACAACCACGTGATCCAGCCCGATGGGCGCGCCACGCTGGAGTCGGTCACGGTCACATTGGCCGACGGAACTGAGTACGAAGCGGATGTGGTCGGACGCGATCCGCAGTCGGATCTGGCCGTGCTCAAGATCAGTCGCTCACAGCCGTTCCCGTTCGTCCACTTCGGTGAATCCAGCCAGGCGCGCGCGGGCGACTGGGTCGTGGCCATCGGCAACCCGTTCGGCCTCGGCGGCACCGTCACCTCTGGCATCATTTCGGCGGTACTACGCTCGACCGGCGGCGGTGCTTACGACCGCTACATCCAGACTGACGCCAGCATCAACCGCGGCAACTCGGGCGGTCCGTTGTTCGATATGAACGGCAACGTCATCGGCATCAACAACGCGATCTTCTCGCCTTCGGGCGGCAGCGTCGGCATTGGCTTTGCCATTCCGGCAGAAACGGCCGAGCCGATCGTGCGCAAGCTGATCGCAGGTGAAGAGATCCTGCGCGGCTATCTGGGCGTGCGCATCCAGCCGATGAACGAGGATCTGGCCGCAGCGCTGGGCCTCCAGGCCAATCGCGGCGAGTTCGTGCAGTCGGTCCAACCGGGAGAGCCGGCAGAGCGAGCCGGCCTCCAGGCGGGCGACGTCGTGCTCCGGGTCGATGGCAAGGAAGTGACTCCTGATCAGACCCTGTCCTGGATTGTCGCCAACATCGCACCCGACACGCGCATCGATCTCGAGATCGTGCGCAGCGGCCAACGTCGTACCCTGCCGGTCACCGTGGGCCGCCGCCCGAGCGACGATGAACTCGCCGCTCAGACCTTCAACCCGGACGAGGAGCCCTCCCTCGACGGCCCGCGTTCCGCCGCGGGTGGATTGATCGAGCAGTCGCTCGGCTTGCAGGTTATTCCGCTAACTCCGCAGATCGCCGCTCAGCTCGGGCTGCGGGGCGAAGTGGCAGGCCTGGTGGTCTCTGCTGTCGATCAGAACGCAGACGCGGCCCGCAAGGGTCTCAACCGGGGCACGGTGCTGCTCAGCGCCAACGGCCAGCCGCTCACCAGCATCGAACAGCTGGAATCGGCTATTCAGAGCGCTAAGTCGGAGGGCCGCGAGGCGATCCTGTTCCGCGTTCGGGTCCGCGGCGCGCCGGAGATCTCCGTCCCGGTCCGGCTACGCTGATCGACTGACTGTTATCGCGGTCACCGGCTGGCGTCGGCGAGCGAGCTAGGATCGAGAACGACGGGTTTGAGAAGATCAAGCCGGTCGCTCGCTCAAAGGTCGGCGCCCCCAAGCGCCGGCTGACACTCCGCCGCGAGTGTCCTACGGCTCGCGGCGACCTGGCGCCGGTGGTGGCTCGACCATTTGCGGCGCTCCCCCCTGGCGCCCGGTAGCGCGGTCCAAGAAGTCGTCGCCGGCCGCCGGTGGAGCCGGAGCTCTGCCCGGAAGCGGTGGCGGTTGGATGCGAGGATCTTGCCGGCGCGGCTCAGGTGGCAATTCTTCGCCTTCGATCGGGAACGGCAAGCCGCGGCGGTCGCCCGGACCACCCGGCTCGATCAGGTTGCCCTGCTCGTCCATGTAGTAATATTCATCCTCGGGATCGCCGAACATCCATTCCTCGTCGGGCTCCAGCGTCCACTCCGGAAGCTGGAGATCGGTGTCGAATTCTTCTATCGGCCGGTTGCGCACGGCAACGCGCATGAAGTCGGCAAAGGCTCGCGCCGGCGCCGTGCCGCCTTGGAGGCCCGGAACCGCCTTGGCGTCATCGCGCCCCATCCAGACACCGGTCGTCACCCCGCTGGAGAAGCCGACGAACCAGCCATCTTTGTTGGAACTCGTCGTCCCCGTCTTCCCTGCCACCGGGCGCCCGATCTGCGCTGCCCGTCCCGTGCCGGTGCTCACCGCCGATTGCAGCAAGTCGGTCATTCCGGCGGCGACATAATCCGGCACCAGCTGGTGTGAACGGGCTACTTCGTGCCGGTAGAGCACATCTCCGCCCGAGGTGACCACGCGGGTGATTCCGTAAGGCTCGACCGAGCGACCGCCTGCGGCCACCGCAGCGAAGGCGCGCGTCAGGTCGATCACTCGCACTTCCGAGCTGCCGAGCACCATCGCAGGGTTGGTCGATATCGGCGTCGTGATTCCAAACCGCCGGGCCATCCCGGCCACGGTAGAAAAGCCGACCTCGTTGCCTAGTTGCGCCGCAATCGTATTGATCGAATAGGCAAAGGCGGTGCGCAGATCGACCTGGCCAGCGAAGCGCCCGCTGGAGTTGCGAGGGCTCCAGCCGCCGATCGTTACCGGCATGTCGGTGACGCGGTCATCCGGCGTGTAGCCGGCCTCAAGCGCGGCGAGGTAAACGAACAGCTTCCAGGCTGAGCCCGGCTGGCGCTGCGCATCGGTGGCACGATTATAATTGGATTTCACATAGTCGTTACCGCCGACGAGCGCGAGAATTGCTCCGTCACGATCGAGACTTACCAGAGCGCCTTGAGCCCCCGCCGGCGCGTTTCTCTCGACGGCAGTGGCGGCTTGTCGCTGCATGTCGACATCCAGCGTTGTCCAGACCTCGATCGGTTCGAAACCGGCGCTATTGGGCAGAAGCAGATCCAACTGGGGCAACACATAATCAGTGAAGTAGCGCGCCGAGTTCTGCGAATCCTCTTCGCTCAGCTTGACCGCAGAGACATCGACAGCCGCTGCCTCGCTGGCGCCGATCGCGCCATAGCGACGCATCTGATCGAGCACGACGTTGCCGCGGCTCACCGCCGCGTCGACATCGGCCGTCGGCGAATAGCGACTGGGGGCTTTGACCAGCCCGGCGATAATGGCCGCCTCGGCGGTCGACAGCTCGCGCGCCGAATGGCTGAAGAAGCGGCGGCTTGCGCTATCGATGCCGTAGGCGCCCCCACCGAAGTAGACCTTGTTCAGGTAAAGCTCGAGGATCTGCTCCTTGGAGAACTTCCATTCCAGCGCCATCGCCAGCACCGCTTCGCGCAGCTTGCGGTCGTAGCTGCGATTCGAGTTCAGGAAGACGTTGCGAGCGAGCTGCTGCGAGATCGTCGAGGTCGCCCGGATGGGCGTACCGTCTCGCCAAGCCACCAGGACGGCGCGAACCAAGCCCAACGGATCAATGCCCGGGTGCCCATAGAATCGCCGATCTTCGACCGCGACCATCGCGTCCTTCATGACCTGCGGGATCTCGTCGGAATAGAGCCACTCGCCGTAGCTCGGCCCCATTGAGACGATCTGCGTGCCGTCACGGGCGCGTACGACGATGGTCTGCCCGACTTGGCTGTTCATCAGCGTACCGTAAGCGGGCATGCTGCGGGCAGCAAAAAAGACCGAGGTAACGACCGCGAGCAGGAGCAGTGCGGCGAGCGCCCCGCCCCAGATCAGACCACGTTTCAGCCAGATCCGCCAGCGCGGCAGCTCGCGCGAAGGCGGGCCTTTCTTGCGTTTGGCGGTTCGCGAGCCCCGCCCTCGTTCAGCCATCAGGCTAAGTCATCCTGTAGCGGGGCGCACCCCTCCGTCCTGCAAACGCCCTGCATAGGGCATTCGTAACGCAGCGTTAATGGCGCCACGCCCGAGAGCGTCAGTTTTCCTCCGGCTTGAACTCGAGCGATGCGCTGTTGATGCAATAGCGCAGGCCGCCCTCGTCGCGAGGTCCGTCTGGGAACACATGCCCGAGATGGCTTTCGCATCGCGCGCAAACCACCTCGGTGCGCACCATCCCGTGCGACATGTCGCGGTGCTCGTCGACCGCGCCGTCCTCCGCCGGGCGGGTGAAGCTGGGCCAGCCCGAACCACTGTCGAATTTGGTTTCGCTCTCGAACAGCGGCTGCCCGCAGGCGGCGCAGACATATTCGCCTGGCGCCTTGTTCTTCTCGTACTTGCCGGTGAACGCGCGCTCGGTTCCGCCCTCACGCAGGACGCGGTACTGCTCCGGCGTCAACCGCTCGCGCCACTCGGCATCGGATAGCTTCATCTTCTCGGGCATGGGAGTCTCCTTTGGACCAGATATGGGACAGCGAGACCCCGCGATAAAGAGGAGGCAGCCAAGATCCCCACGCCAGGAGCGTGGAAAGCAAATGCTCATAAATGCTATGAGGTCCGCGTGAACGAGATCCGGACCGAGCGGCTCCTCCTGAGACCTGCGACCACGCTCGACCTTCCGGCGTTCCATTCCATCCTGAGCGACCCGGGAGCGACCGCCTACTGGTCCACACCGGCGCATGACAGCCTTGAACAGTCGAGATGCTGGCTCCAGGGGATGCTCGATATCGCTGTCGGCGAGGGGGAAGACTTCGCCGTTGAGCATAAGGGCTGCATTATTGGCAAGGCGGGATTCTACCGGTTTCCCGAGATCGGGTTCATCTTCCACCCCGCGGTCTGGGGCCGCGGGTTCGCTGCGGAAGCGCTCCGGCCGGTGCTCGACCGAGCCTTCAGCTTGCATCATCTCAAGTGGGTCGAGGCGGACGTCGATCCGCGCAACATGCCATCTCTGAAGCTCCTCTCTAAACTAGGCTTTCGCGAAGTAGGGCGCAGAGCACGAACGTGGCTAGTCGGAAACAAATGGTGCGACAGTGTTGACCTATGCCTGAGCCGCGCGAGCTGGTCAGCTAGGATATCGACAAGCTCCGGCAGACGCCGCTAGCGAACCTCAAGCATTCACGTCCGCGTAGTGGCTCGGCGGCGGGATGCCTTCCATCTTTTCGCTGAGCAATGGGCGAAAGCTCGGGCGGCTCTTCATCACCCGGTACCAGCCATGCGCGCCTTCGTGGCCGCTCCAGTCGATCCCCCCGAGGTAATCCGCCACTGAAATCTGCGCCGCGGCCGCGAAGTCAGCGAGGCTAAGCTGCGCGCCCGCCATCCAGCGGCGGTTGTCGACCAGCCAGTCGATATAATCGAGATGCTCGTGCGCCAAGCGCATGGCGCCGCGCAGCGCCTTCGAATCCGGCGGTTGGCGCAGGAACACGCGCTTCTTCATCTTCTCGTGCAGCAGCGGGTAAGTAACGTCGGCGAAGAAGCTTTCGTCGAACAGCGATACCAAGCGGCGGATTTCAGCCCGTCCGGCCGCCGTGCCGAGGATCAGCGGGCTCTTGTCGACTGTCTCCTCGAAGAACTCGCAAATCGCCTGGCTGTCGATCAGCGTCAGGTTCTTCTCTTCAAGTCGCAGCACCGGCGTACGCGCGGCCGGATTGAGCGCGTAGAACGCATCGCTGCCGTCCCACGGATGCTCACGCACCAGCTCATAGCCGACGCCCTTCTCGCTCAATGCGAGCCGGACTTTGCGGCTGAATGGACAAAGGGGGAAGTAATAGAGCTGCCACATGGACTGGCAGGGTCATGCCGCAACCGGCGCGCGGCGTCTACGGTCGCTACGCCGATTTACTCGTAGATGTCGCGCGCCATGTCTTCGGCAATACGGTCGCCCATCGCACGCAGCTCCGGCAGCATCGCTTCCAGCGTCGCGGTAGCGGTCGCCAAGCTCGCCATCATCTGCGGCAACCGCCGCGAGAATTCGTATGGGACCTCGCTCGCTTCGGGCGCCATCAGGTCGGCGAAGCGCAAGTCCGGATCGACGTAGCCCGGATCCTGGCCCGCCAGAGTCCTGGCCGCACGCAGCAGCGGCGCCGCTGGCATGTCGAGCACCGCGCCGGCTACCGCTTCTGCCGCCGTGGCCAGTTGCTCCTGTCGCAGCGGATCGCTCAGTTCTTCCGCCATCCACGCGCCTTCACTTGGCATGGCAAGCGCAGAGGCTGGCAAGGCAGCAGCGGCAAGGACAAGCCCGGCAATGGTGCGGCGCATCAGTTCGACTCCTTCGCAGAACGACTCGTCCGCCACTAGCGCGAGGCCGCTGAAGCCGGCCTGAACCTAGCGCTCGGACGCCTCCAGTGCGGTGAGGCACACCGGCATGACTGCCGTCAATGTGCCGCCCTGGAGCAGTTCACGCGCCTCGTTCTCGAGCGCTGCTGATATCGCCGGACGGTCTAGTCCCGCCTCGTCCATTACCCGCGCAGAGGCGTGCACGAAAAACTCGCCGCCGCGCTCCTTGAGCGGCGGGTACTGGGCATAATTGGGGTCGTTCGCCTGCTGCCGATACGCCACCAACGCGAAGGCGGCCGAGCAGCGCAGCAGCATGCGGTGCTCGAGCGAAAGCTGCGTGGTGGGTGTCTGAGCGGCCGCTGGCACGGCGATGGCAGCGGCGGCGAGGTAGGCAACGAGCGTCTTCATCGCCGCGCCTCTAGCGCAGCCAACCTGAACGCCAGCCTCAGCCGATCGCGGCCGCCTTGCGCCGCGTCTCGGCGAAACTGTCGCGCCGCATCGCCTCGAACGCGATCCTTTGCGCGTAGCCCGCATCCTCCGGATAGTCGCGATAGTCGGTCAGGATCTCCTCGAACAGCACTTCCAATTCCTGCTTGTGGTCAGGGTGAGTGAAGATGTTCGCGCGGTTCTCGCGCACACCGTCGAGAATGCGCGCGCCGATCACATCGGGTTCCATGCCGAACGCGTGTACGCCTGCCAGCCGCTCCACCGCCGCTGGATCAATAGGCTTCATCGCGCCCTTGAGCTCGTCGGGACGCACATCGTCGCTGGCGTAGATCATGCTCTTCACCAGCCCCGGATGCACGACAGAAACCCCGATGCCGTACTGGTACATCGAATGGCGCAGCGAGTAGCTGAGCCCGCGCACCGCAAATTTGGCGGTGTTATAGATCCCGGGCGCTCCGCTGGCGATGAAGCTCGCCATACTGGCGGTGTTGACGATGTGCCCGCCGACGACCTCGCCCGATTGCGCCCGCGCCTTCATCCGCGGGGCAAACGTCATCACCCCGTTGATCACGCCGCCGAGGTTGACGCCCAGCACCCAGTCCCAGTCGTCGTAGGAGCTGTCTTCGATCGTCTGGAAGAGGTTGATGCCGGCGTTGTTGAACAGCAGGCTGACCGGCCCAAGTTCCGCCTCCACCTTGTCGGCAGCGGCAGCGAACGCGGCACGGTCCATCACGTCGAGCCGCAGGCCCATGACCTCGCGGTTATCGAGATTCGCCAATGCAGCGTCGATTGAAACCTGGCGAATGTCGGCGATCGCAACCTTGCAGCCCTCGCTCAGCAGGTTGCGGACGATGCCGAGCCCCACCCCGTTGGCACCTCCGGTGACGAACGCGGTGCGGCCGGCAAAGTCCTTCACGTCAGCTTCCCGAAGATGCCATCGTGTCGAGCGAGCGGATCGGGTTCTCCGGCCCGCTTTCGCGCCCGGGCAGGAACTCGTTCATGATCCGCCGCTCAGTGAACAACCAACGGCCGTTGACCTTGCGCAGCTTGTCCTCGTAAATGCCGAAAGTGCCCATCTTCAGGCTCTTGCCAGGGCCGTCGTTAGCCATTTCGAACCACTGCGCGCGCGTCCAGGCGCGGTCGCCCTCGACCCGGATCGCGGTGTGAGCAAGCACGTGGCGCAGCACCGCGGGGTTGCCGTCTTCGTCCTTGTAGTGCTCGCCGATGCGCTTCTTGAAGCCTTGCACCGCTTCGAGGATATTAGCCTTGCCGCTGACCCGCCCACGCGCGAATTCGAACTCGGCATCGTCGGTGAACATCTCGATGAAGCTGTCGAGATCGTTGTAGTCGAGCGCGAAGAGATACCGCGCCATCAGGTCCTCGATCTCAGCGCGGTCGCGCGCGTAATCGTCGTTGTAGTTCTGCGATGTCATGCCTTGAGCTTCTCCTGCCGGGCGAGTTCTGCGGCGTGGACCGGGTTGCGGAACAGCCGCGCGAAAGTCTGCTTGTATTCGCGGTTCTCGGGGCGCTTGTGGGGCACGGCCGCGACCATTGCGGCGGCGCGGTCCTTCACCCCGTCGAGAAACTCGGAATGGGTGAGAATGAACAGCTCGTCGTTGAGGATTCCTTCGAGCACGCGTTCGCCGACTTCCTCCTTCGTCATGAACAGATGCATGAAGTCGCCCGAAGCCTGGCGCGCCTTGTCGCTGACGGTATAGCCGGTGTCCGCGAACTTCTCCGGCCGCGTCTTGCCCGCTTCGGCGATGTTCGACTGCACCGCACCCGGGCAGAACGCGCTGCAGATGACGCCGCTGTCTTCCAGTTCGGCTCGCATCGATTCCATCAAGGCGATCACTGCGGATTTGGCCGTCACGTAAGTCGCCGCACCGGCGTGCGGCACCATGCCGCTCATCGACGCCGTCGAGACGATGTGCCCGCCCTCGCCGTGCGCCAGGATGCGCGGCAGGATCGTGACGATGCCGTTGATCGTGCCGCCGAGGCACACGCCCAGGGTCCAGTCCCAGTCGCTGTAAGTCGCCAGCTCGACCGGTCCGAGCGCCGCCACGCCGGCGTTGTTCACCAGAAGGTGGATCTTGCTGAACTTGCGCTCGGTCTCGTCCGCTGCGGCAGCGAAGGCTTCCCGATCCGTCACGTCGAGCGGGATCGGCAGCACATCACCGCGCCCGTCGAGTTCCTCCCGCGCGTCCTCGAGATGGTCCTCGCGAATATCGGCGATCGTCACGCGCATCCCGGCGCCGAGGAGGGCTTTGGCGATGCCGAGGCCGATGCCGCTCGCGCCGCCGGTGACGAAGGCGGTCTTCCCCACCAGGTCCTGCATCGGATCAACCTCTCCCGGCCGCCGATGCGACCGATTGCGACAACTTTTGTGTTTCGCCGCCCACTATTCACCTCCTAGAAAACCGGGCAAGCCAAATTGCGACAGGACCCCGTCTCAAACGGGGCAGCACGGGGAGAGCAAGCATGGCCATCGCCCCTACCGGCCCCGGCATTGCCGCCGCCGCCGCCGCTCAGGGGACCGAGGGTCAACCTGCCGCGCAGCCTTGGCCATCGGAGCGCGCTGGCGCTTGGGCCCTCTTCGCCGTGATCTTCGCCACGTTCGTCACGTTCCTCGATCAGACCGCGTTCGGACTGCTCGCCGAAAAGATGAAGGTCAGTTTCGGCATCTCGGATTTCGTGCTCGGCCTGCTGCTCGGGCCGGTCACAGTGGTCGCTTACGTCATCGTCGGCATCCCGCTGGCCCGCCTCGTTGACATCTTCCCGCGCAAATATGTGCTGTCTGCCAGCATTGCCGCGCTCGGCACGATCATGGCGCTCGGTGGCTTGGCCCAGAATCTCTGGCATCTGGTGACCACCCGCCTGTTCGTCGGTGCGAGTTCCTCTGCGAACGGACCGGGCTCTTACTCCATCCTGGTCGACTATTTCCGACCGATGCGCATTCCGCTGGTCTTCGCGCTGCTACAGCTCGGCTTCATCCTAGGCAATTCGCTCGGCAACATCGTCGGCGGCCGGCTGATCCGCTGGACGGACACTTTCGGCGAGACAATCAGCTTCCTCGGCATCGAGATCTTCAGTTGGCAATTGGTCCTGCTCATCGTCGGCGCGCCCGGACTCCTCGCCGGCCTCCTGTGGCTCACCGTCAAGGAACCACCGCGCCGCAGCCCCCCGGACACAAGGCAACTCGTTCCTCCGTCAGCGCCTTTCTGGCGCAAAACGCTCGCGTTCATGGGCTTTGACGCAGCCGTCGCGATCTGGAAGCGGAAGTACGTTTTCCTGCCGCTCTTCGTCGCGCTCGCCATGTCGGCGACCGAAAGCCAGGGCCTGCCGCAATTCCGCGCCCCGTTCATCCTGCGCACTTACGAGGGCTGGGACGAAGCCCAACTCGGTGATCTGCTCGGGACGCTTTTGCTTGTTTCGATGCTGCTCGGCATACTGTTCGGCGGTCTGTTCGTGACCTGGCTCGGCAAGCGCTACAAGGACGCCAACATCCGAGCGACCGCGATCATCT
>CAYTPY010000014.1:0-1903 GCA_964439725.1 uncultured Erythrobacter sp.
CACCACATGTATGCCGTGGGCATTCCGCACATGGCGCTCGGCTTCTTCTCGGCCGCATCGGCGCTGGTGGCGATCCCCACCGGCATACAGGTCTTCGCCTGGCTGGGGACGCTCTGGTCCGGCAGGCCGCAGCTGAAGCTGCCGATGCTCTACCTGATCGGCTTCTTCTTCGTCTTCGTGATCGGCGGGCTCACCGGCGTGATGATCGCCGTCGTGCCGTTCGACTGGCAGGCCCACGACACCCACTTCATCGTCGCGCACATGCATTATGTGCTGGTCGGCGGCCTTGTCTTCCCGCTGCTCGCCGGAACCTACTACTGGCTTCCGCACTTCACCGGCAAGCAGCGCGGCTTCAAGCTGGGCGAGGCGGCGTTCTGGCTGATCTTCGTCGGGTTCAATCTCACCTTCTTCATGATGCACCTGACCGGCCTGCTCGGGATGCCGCGACGCGTGGACCTCTATCCGGCGGATGCCGGCTGGACCGAGCTCAACCTGCTGTCGTCGATCGGCGGCTTCATCATGGGGTTTGGCTTCGCTCTCGTGGTCATCGACATTCTGCAGACGATCTTCGTAGGGCGCGCCTCCCGGCGTAACCCGTGGCAGGCAAGCACGCTCGAGTGGGCGATGATGCTCCCGCCTGGCACCTACAATTTCGTCAGTCAGCCGCACGTCACTAGCCGCGACCCGCTCGACGAGGCGCCCGACCTCGACGTTCGTCTGGCGCGCGGCGAAGGCTATCTGGCGCGCGACCGCGACGGCCTGCGCGAAACTACCACGGTCTGTGCCACCAGCGGCCGTCTGGACTATCTGGCGGTGGTGCCGACCAACAGCTGGCTGCCCATCATCACCGCAGCCGTCACGGGTCTGTTCTTCCTGTTCTTCCTGCTGGGCCTTTACTGGGCCGCCGCGATCGTGCTGGCGCCACTGGCCGCCATCGGGTGGATGTGGGCAAGCGCGATCGGTAGCCGCGAGGATCAGGGGCCGATTGATGTGGGCCTCGGCGCATCGGCTCATGTCCATCACGAGGCGCAATTCGCGCCCGGCTGGTGTGGAAGCCTCGGCATGATCGTCGCCGATGCAACCATGTATGGAAGTCTGCTGTTCGGCTTCGCCTATTTGTGGACCATCGCCCCCAACTGGCCGCCGCCCGCCTTCATCGACGCCAGCCTGTTCGACTTCGCCATTGGAACCTTGGGGTTCGGCTTTGCAAGCTGGGCGATCCGCCGCGCCTTGGCCGCGAACAGCCGCGCCAACACGGACGCGACCGCGCGCTGGGCGCTGGCGGCGGCCGCAGGCCTGGCGGTGGGCGCTCTGGCGCTGCTGGCCGCGCCGCTGCTGCGGCTGCCGCCGCCATCCTCCCACGCCTACGCCGCGATTGCGACGATGTTGGTCGCCTATACGGCCCTCCATGCCGCCATCGGAGGGCTGACCGCCGTGTTCGGCTGGTCGCGCGTGCGAGCCGGCTATGTCTCGCCGGCCAGAAGTCTGGTGTTGCGCGTCGCGAGCCTGTGGATCGATTATGCCGTCGCCGCCGGCATCATCGGCCTCGCAGTGCTGCATCTCCCCGTCTTGCTCGGAGCCGGATCGTGAAGCTGCCGGACATGGCCTGGGCGATCTCCGGCTTCGTCATCTGGTCAGCCGCGTTCGCAACCATCTATGGCCTGCACGGCATCGGCTGCGCCTATGGCTGGGACGCAATCCCCGTTGGCCCGAGCAACCTTCAACGCGTCGTCCAGGTCGTCGCCTGGCTCTCTTTCCTCCCGCCGCACTTAATGCTGGCGCTGTGGCTTCGTCGCCGCCGCCTTCGTTCGGCGCCGGGTAAATCACGGCGGTGGATGGCGCTGGTCGGCGAGACGACCGCCTGGGCCGGACTCGCCGCTACCATCGTTACCTTCGCGCCCGC
>CAYTPY010000014.1:2003-35758 GCA_964439725.1 uncultured Erythrobacter sp.
GCGAGACGACCGCCTGGGCCGGACTCGCCGCTACCATCGTTACCTTCGCGCCCGCGGCGACCGCCTCGGTCTGTGTCTGATTTCCCCGCATCTAGAGCGATGTCTTGCCGACACGCGGGCTTACCTGGAAATGGCGGTTAGGCGTGGCGCCTCTGCGATCCGGTTGACAGCATGCAGGGCATCGGATCAGAGCGCTGTCCAGATATGACACCTCACGCGACATGTTCGGCTCGGCGCTCGCTTGGCAACCTACGGCGGCCGGAAGGCTACGGCTGCGCGGCTGGGTTGGGCACCGGCCCGCAGGAGCGCCGCTCATGACGGTGAGTCGACGCGTACTGGACGAGCTTCTGACGCGAACGGTCACTCAGGGCACACTGACGCTCATCTACTCCGACGGGACGCAGCGGACCTTTGGCACGCCGCTGTCGGGATTTCCCGACGTTGCCATTCGCCTGACTGATGCTCGCGTGCCGCGGGACATCCTGAAGGACATGAGGCTGGGCTTTGCCGAAGCTTACATGGACGGCCGCGTAGAGATCGAACGCGGCGACATCATGCAACTCGTTTCGCTGGTTCGGGCGAACAACCGTTGGGAAGATGGGCGTCGCCTGGCCGCCCCCTCGATCGGCCGCCAGGTTCGTGACGGAATGCGATTCCTCGTCCGCTCCTTCAACAAGCCCGGCGGCTCAAAGAAGAACGTCGCGCACCATTATGACGTCGGCAACGATCTCTACCGCCTGATGCTCGACGCCGAGCACATGCAATACAGCTGCGCCTATTGGCCGCGCGAGGACATGTCGCTGGCCGAAGCACAGGAAGCAAAGCTCGCCCACATTGCGGCCAAGCTGAACCTGAAGCCCGGCCTTCGCGTACTCGACATCGGCTGCGGCTGGGGCGGAATGGCGATCTTCCTCGCCGAACGGGCCGGCGCCGAGGTGCTGGGCATTACGCTGAGCGAAGAGCAGCTTGCGCTTGCGGAAGAGCGTGCCAAGGAAGCCGGCGTGACCGACAAGGTCCGGTTCGAACTCGTCGACTACCGCGACCTGGCTCGGCGCGGCGAGACGTTCGACCGGATCGTCTCCGTCGGCATGTTTGAGCATGTGGGGGTCCCGCAGTTTGAGACCTTCTTCCGTGCCTGCGCCAAGATGCTGGCGCCCAACGGCGCGATGTTGCTCCATACGATTGGGCGCATGGGCCGCCCTGGTCGGACCGACGCGTTCACCGACAAGTGGATCTTCCCGGGGGGCTATATCCCCGCTCTGAGCGAGACCGTCGCCGCCAGCGAAAAGGTCCGCCTGATCGCCATCGACGTCGAGACTTTGCGTGTGCACTACGCCCGGACCATCCGCGAGTGGTACCGTCGCTGCATGGAAAACCGCGAGAAGATCGTTGCCCTGCATGACGAGCGCTTCTTCCGGATGTGGACCTTCTATCTCGCCGGAGCTGCCACCACTTTCGAAGACGGCGGCATGTGCAATTACCAGATCCAGTACGCGCTGGACCGCCGTGCTCTCCCGCTGACGCGCAGCTACATTGAGGCCAATGAGCAGGCACTGCTCGGCCATTGATGATCCGCGACCTGGGCATTGGTTGCCCTTGTAATCGCCCTGCAACATCGCCATTGGGTACCGGCGCGACTGAGCCTTAACGGACATATGAATCTCACCCAACCCTTCCTCGATCAGGACGGCGACAAGCTGCGCGAGGAGTGTGGCATCTTCGGCGTCATCGGTGCTTCAGAAGCGGCGGCAGCGTGCGCACTCGGCCTGCATGCCCTGCAGCACCGCGGCCAGGAAGCGGTGGGCATTACCACCTTTGACGGCGCTGAGTTCTACACCCGGCGAGGACTTGGCCACGTGGCCGACAACTTCTCGAGCGGCGAATCCATAGCCGAGCTTCCGGGAACGGCAGCGGTTGGGCATGTCCGGTACTCGACCACGGGGGGGGCCGGCCTACGCAACGTGCAGCCGCTCTATGCCGATCTCGCCAGCGGCGGCTTCGCAGTTGCTCACAATGGCAACATCTCCAACGCCCGGCACCTGCGCCAGGAGCTTGTGCAGAAAGGCGCAATCTTCCAGTCAACCTCCGACACCGAGGTCATCATCCATCTCGTCGCGACCAGCCGCTATCCAACGATGCTCGACAAGCTTGTCGATGCGCTGCGGATGGTCGAGGGTGCCTATGCGCTGGTTGTCATGACGCCGCGCGGGATGGCCGCGGTGCGCGACCCGCTGGGGATTCGGCCTCTGGTGATGGGTAGGCTCGGCGATGCGGTAGTATTCGCCAGTGAAACGGTCGCTCTCGATGTTGTCGGCGCCGACTTCGAACGACAAATCGAGCCTGGCGAGTTCGTCGAAGTCGATTTCGACGGAACCATCCGCACTCACCGCCCCTTCGGTAGCGTTCCGCCTCGCCCTTGCATCTTCGAACACGTCTATTTCAGCCGCCCGGACTCGGTGTTCAACGAGCGTTCGGTCTACGAATCGCGCAAGCAGATCGGAGTCGAACTGGCCAAGGAAGCGCCGGTCGGGGCGGATCTGGTAGTGCCGGTGCCCGACAGCGGCGTGCCCGCTGCGATCGGCTATTCGCAGCAGTCCGGAATTCCCTTCGAGCTTGGCATCATCCGCTCGCACTATGTTGGACGGACGTTCATCCAGCCGTCCGACGGGGCGCGGCACGCTAGCGTCAAGCGCAAGCACAACGCCAATCGCAAGCTGGTCGAGGGCAGGCGCATCGTACTGATCGACGATTCCATCGTGCGCGGCACGACCTCGATGAAGATCGTCCAGATGATGCGCGACGCCGGTGCGAGCGAAGTGCACTTCCGCGTAGCCAGCCCGCCCACGGGCCATGGGTGTTACTACGGCGTCGACACGCCCGAACGCTCCAAGCTCCTGGCGGGCCGAATGGACGTGGCGGCAATGTGCGAGTTCATCCAGGCCGACAGCCTGGCGTTCGTTTCGATCGACGGTCTCTATCGCGCCGTAGGTCTCCCCGGCAGGGACGACGCTCGTCCGCAATATTGCGACGCGTGCTTCACCGGAGACTACCCCACTTCGCTCACTGACTTGGCCGAGCGCCATTCCGGCGACGCGCAACTCGCCTTCCCTGCGCACAAGGTCGCCTGATGACTGATGCCAAGCCGCTTACCGGGCGCATAGCGCTCGTCACCGGCGCCAGCCGCGGGATCGGAGCGGCGACTGCCCAAGCGTTAGCGACGGCAGGGGCTCACGTAGTACTGACCGCCCGAACGGCCCAAGACCTCGAGACTGTCGAGGAGGTAATCCACCAAGGAGGAGGATCGGCGACCATCGCGCCGATGGACCTGACCGAGAGCGACTCAATCGCGCGTCTGGCAACGGCAGTCGCCGAGCGCTGGAACCGCCTCGACATCCTCGTCATCAACGCAGCGATGCTCCCGCCGTTGACCCCCGTTACGCAAATTGAGCCGAAGAGCTTCAATAAAGCGCTTACGTTGAACGTACTTGCGACCCAGGCGCTACTCGCTGCGTTCGATCCGCTGCTCAGGCGAAGCGAAGTAGGTGGGCAGGTGATTGGAGTCACCAGTAGCGTGGGCGCAGAGCCACGGGCTTACTGGGGCGCCTATGGAGCGTCGAAGGCCGCGTTCGACAACCTGGTGTCAAGTTATGCTCAGGAAGTAGAGAAGTTGTCTGGTACGCAGGTAACTCTATTAGATCCTGGGGCAACTCGCACCCAGATGCGTGCCCGCGCTTACCCGGGAGAACATCCCGACACGGTCAAACCACCGCAGGCCGTGGCGGACCGGATCGTCGACATCCTGTTGAATAGCGATGGGATCGCTGCCCGCATTCGCGTCTGAGTGGTTACTGAGCTCGTATCCGCCCGAGGCGCGCAAAAACTTCGTCTCCGACACGTCGCCACGGCTGCGCAGATGACGCAAAGGCCAAGATGCGGGGCTTAATCGGCGTCGCTGTCCCTTCGCCAAGTATCTCGTCGGTTAATGGTGCTTCTCAAGCAGAGATTAAGCAACTTTGGCGATGCTGCAACGAGCACAATCACCTGCCCGCCTACGGGGAAGCATTGATGATCCCGCACCGGACGCTCGAACACTACAGCATCGCCGCGCAGGAGGATCGCTCTGCTCCGCGCACCAAGATCGCGATTCCGGCGCAGCTCCGCGCTTCCGGGGCGCGGGCGTTTCGGACTGTGGTGAACGATCTCTCGCTGTCTGGTTTCTCCGCCGCGGCGATCACTCGAATGCATCCGGGCACGGTGTGCTGGCTGACGTTGCCTGGGTTAGAGTCCCTGCAGGCCGAAGTGGTCTGGTGGGAGAACAACGTGTGTGGGTGTGCGTTTGCCGACCTGCTGAGCCCGATCGTGCATGGCAACATTCTGGCGCAATACAGCAGCTAGCCTCAGCTCTTCGCCAGCGTCACCTGAGTCACCGTTATTGCGCCTCCCCTGAAGCCGCCTTCGCAGTACATCAGGTAGAAGCGCCACAGGTCGCAGAAGCGCTGATCGAAGCCTGCCGGTAGCCGCCCCTGCGCTTCAGCCTCGTTGAAGGTTTCGCGCCAGGCCTTCAGCGTTTCCGCATAATCGAGCCCGAAGTCCTCTTGGTCCTGCCACGATAGCCCTCTCGCCTCGGCCAAATCGCGAAACTCGCTGTTTTTGATCAGCAGACCGCCGGGGAAAACGTACGCCTGGATGAAGTCGGCGTTGCGGGCATAGCTTTCGAACAGGTCATCGCTCATGGCGATGAACTGGATCGCGGCGAGGCCGCCGGGTTTCAGGTTGCGGGCGATGCAGTCCATGTAAGCAGGCCAGTATTCGCGGCCCAGTGCCTCTACCATCTCAATGCTGACGATGGCGTCAAACTGGCCAGAAACGTCGCGGTAGTCCTGCTTGCGGAAGTCGATGCCGGGATGGCGCGCCCTGGCCCATTCGAGTTGTTCATCGGAGAGGCTGATCGCGGTGACTTGGCTGCCAAGGGCGGCGAAATGAGCGGCGAGCGCGCCCCAGCCGCAGCCGATTTCCAGCAATGTTTCGGGGCGCCCCAGCCGCTCGGCCAGCCGCTGCCATTTACGGCGCTGCGCCGCCTCAATGCCGTCGCCAGCCCAGCGGTAGGCACTGGAGTAACTCATCGTCGGATCGAGCCAGGCGCCGTAGAAATCGTTGCCGAGATCGTAATGGGCGTGGATGTTCCTTTCAGCCTGAACGCGGGTGTTGCGATTGAGCCAGTGCAGCGCGCGGCTGAACAGACGCCAGGGGCCCTTCGCGCGGCCCGTATCGCCAAGGCTCCGCGAGTTGGCAGAGAATACCGCAAAAAGCCCGACCGGGTCGGGGCTCGACCACTCGCCGGCTTCCCATGCCTGGTACCAACCAACCGAGCCGGCCGTGGCCAGCCGCACCAGCGCGCGCCAGTCACGGATGTGGACTTCGGCTTCGAACCCGGCGCGGCGCCCGCCGAGGCGGCGGACACTGCCGTCAGGCAACCGGCTGAGGATCGCGCCGCTGTCGAGGCCTTGATCGATCCTGTCGAGCAGCTTGTGAAAGCCGGGCGCAAGAAGGCGCGCCAAAAAACCCGGCTCCGATCCGAACCGCCGGCCGGCATCGAGCAGAACGTTGCCCCGTTGTGCGCCCTTCCCGCTCATTCGCTTGTATATGAACGTGCCCCGACAAGCCGGCAAGCGGTGCAAAGGGAACAGCTGCAAAAGGATGAAGGTTGAACCGGTTCATGGCGCCACCCGAACAGACCATCACCCTTCCCGCACGCCGCTGGCGGATCGATCCGCGCAAGACGGGCGCGGTGGCTGCGCTTTGTTGGGCCGGTTTCGCGCTCATCGTATGGCTGACGACGACCGGACGAAGTGCCGCGCTCGACAGTGCCGGACTGTTGTTTTGGCGCCATTCCGACCTGACCCCGCGCGGGCCGGGTTTCCTTCTCGAAGCCGCTCGCGACGTGACGGCGCTGGGCGGTGTTCTTCTGCGCAACCTCATCGCGTTGGGCGCCGTGGCCGCCCTGCTCTTTCTGCGCCTGCGACGCGAGGCGATATTGCTGGGATCGATAGTCATGCTGGGGTGGCTCTTAGGTTGGAGCCTCAAGATGCTGATCGGTCGTGCGCGGCCCGAAATCGTGCCGCATCTCATGCATGCTGGCGGGGCGAGCTTTCCCAGCGGCCACAGCTTCAATTCCGCGGTTGTCTACATCGGCATCGCTCTCGCCTTCGCCGCGATGAGTCAGAGAGCATCGGTTCGGCTGACTCTGATCACGGCGGCCATCGTCCTGAGTCTGGCGGTTGCGTGGAGCCGTGTCTGGCTCGGAGTCCATTTCCCAACGGATGTCGTTGCCGGCTGGCTCGGCGGCGCAGGATGGGCGTTCCTGGCAGCCGCGCTGCTTCAGCCGAGCGCCCGCAGAGTTGCCGAGGCGGTTAAGCCGGTCGGCACGCCTCCGGCGGAAGCTCGACGCTGAAGCGGCTGCCGCCGCGCGAGGCGAAGCGCGCATCGCTGAGGCGCCAGGCGCCACTGGCAAGCCGCTCCACAAAAGGCGCGCGCGCCCAGAACAGGAACGAGTCAGCGGTCCGGTCCCGGGCGCGAACTGTATCGAGATCGCAGCGATCCAGCGGGGCGTCCCCAACCGTGAAGTCGCCTATGTGCCAGATGCCATCGCCGTTTCCGGAAATGACTTCCCGCTGCCAGAAAGCGACGGGCACTTGGCTGGCGATCGCCACTGATGGGTAAGGCGCACTGGCTAGAACGCGATGCTCCGCCTGCCAGGTTATCGCAGCGTTGAGGCCAATGTAGGCGAGCATGCCCGCCAGGGCGATCCGCGCCGGCTTGCGCCAATCACCGCCGGTCTTCTTCTCGCGCCGCAGCGACAGCCAAGTGGCAAAGCCGAGACCCAGCCACAGCCACAGGTCGATGATGAACAGGATGTCGCCATAGAACCAGCGGCTGCTGAACGGCTCGAGCAGGCGAACGCCGTAGTTGTTCAGCCAATCGAGCGCAGGATGGCTCAGGCAGGCAATGAAGCTGAGCCCGTAAAGCCAGCCGAAATGGACTGGCAGACGGTTCGGCGGCCGCTTTCCGCGCGTGGTCTGCCAGCGGTCGAAAACCCAGAGAATCGTGGTCAGAGCCAAAGGCAACAACAGCCAGGCGATCGGGCCATGGGTGATCCCCCGGCGGAGCGCCAAATGCTGCATGTCGCCAAGCAGCATGCAGGCGCCGTCGAGGTCGGGAATGTTGGCGCCGATTATCAGCGCCGGCATGGCGAGGCCGGTCTTTCGCTTGAGTCCGGCTTGGCCGATCAGGGCCCCGACGAGGCC
The DNA here is from genome assembly GCA_964439725.1 of uncultured Erythrobacter sp. Taxonomy (GTDB): domain Bacteria; phylum Pseudomonadota; class Alphaproteobacteria; order Sphingomonadales; family Sphingomonadaceae; genus Croceibacterium_A. The sequence goes on from CAYTPY010000014.1 coordinate 9,308, forward strand.
GTGGGTCAGGTTATCCATCGGCTTCGGTTAGGCCGCTGCAGTGGCCGGCAACCCGCGGAGCATCGACCGCAGCACATGTCTCCAACCACGTGAAGTTGACATAGTGGACACAGTTCAGAGTACGAAATGCGGGAAGGTGAAAACGGGGTCCGGTCGGCGGTACGTTGTTTGCGGCAACCTCATGGCCCGATCCTGGCACAGGCCGCAGGAGATAGGCAGCGAATTCTCAACTGCAACCTATCTCAGCCCCCGTTGCGGTTGATGACTCCACTTCCCTGTGCCGCGCCCGGCTCCCCTTGCGGAAAGGTGCGGGTGCCGATCGGATCCTGAGCAGTGCCACCGACGGTCCAGGTCTGACCCTTGCCGAGGAGCTTGGCGAGGCTCGCCTCCCTGCCCTGTGTCGCCTTGGCATTTTGCTCCACGACAGCACTCTCGAAGGTCGGACGCGGATCATCGTAGAGCACGCCAAGCGCCATCGGAAAGGGCCCGAAGGGCATTTCGACGAGCATGTGGGCGATTGCGCGGTTCTTGGTGTTGTGGACGATCACACCGGCAGCCTCCCAGGCGCCGTCCACGACGTCGACCACTTGCAACGACAGGGTTTCAAGATCGAGCGTAATGCCCTTGGTGCCGCCGGCGAACAGCATCGGCTCGCCGTCGACTAGCCAGAGCTGGCGGTCGTCCGCGCCCTTGGGCTGCGCGAAATCGTTGAACACGTCCTTGTTGTAGACGACGCAGTTCTGGAAGATCTCGATGAAAGCCGCGCCCTGGTGAGCATGAGCCGCCTTGAGCACGTCGGGCAGGTTCTTTGATACGTCGAAGCCGCGCGCCACGAAGCGCGCCCCGGCACCCAGTGCAAAGGCGCACGGGTTGGCGGGGCGATCCACCGAGCCCTGCGGCGTCGACGGCGTGGTCGTGCCGATGCGGCTGGTCGGGGAGTACTGGCCTTTGGTGAGCCCGTAGATCTCGTTGTTGAACAGCATGATCTGCAGATTCACGTTGCGGCGTAGCACGTGCATCAAGTGGTTGCCGCCGATCGACAGACCGTCACCGTCGCCGGTGACCATCCAAACGTCGAGTTCGGGATTGGCCAGCTTGATGCCAGTCGCGAAAGCTGGAGCGCGGCCATGGATCGTATGGAAGCCGTAGCTTTCGATATAGTACGGAAAGCGGCTCGAGCAGCCGATGCCGCTGACGAACACGGTCTTCGCCGGATCGGCGCCGAGCTGCGGCAGCGTGCGCTGCACGGCCTTGAGGATCGCGTAGTCCCCGCAGCCCGGGCACCAGCGAACCTCTTGATCGGTTTCCCAGTCCTTCAGCGTGGTCTGGATCGGGGTCATATCGTTCATGGCTTCACCTTGCTCTGCGGCGAGCGGTGCTCAGGGCGCAGCGAGCCGTCGTCATGGCCCGAAGCCGCGACCGGAAGCTGCTGCGAGTCGGCGGGAACGTCCCCGCCTTCGTTATCAGGAATGCCGTCGAAGTACTTGGCGATCGCTTCTTCCAGCTCCGCGATGGCAAAGGGCTGACCGCTGGTCTTGGTCAGGCTTTCGGCGTCGATCAGAAGCTGGTCGCGCAGCACCGTCTTGAACTGCCCGGTGTTCATTTCCGGCATCAGCACGCGGTCGAAACCGGCAAGCAGCTCGCCGAGATTCTTCGGCAGCGGCCAGATGTGACGCACGTGGATATGGCTGACCGAAATGCCCCGCTTGCGGGCGCGGCGAACCGCCTGGTGGATCGGGCCGAAAGTGCTGCCCCATCCGACAACGGCGAGATGGCCGGTGGCGTCGCCCAGAGTTACCTCTTGGTCCGGCACGACGATACCATCGATCTTCGCTTTGCGAGCGTCGGTCATCGCCTGGTGGTTCGCAGGCGAATAGTCGATGTTGCCGGTCTCGACGTGCTTTTCGATCCCGCCGATGCGGTGCATCAGGCCCGGCGTGCCGGGCTTGATCCAGGGGCGCGCGCCCTTCTCGTCGCGGCGGTAGGGAAGCAACGTATCGCCCCCCTGTGAATCCTTGGCGTTCTTCTCTTCGAGGAAGCGCACCGGGAACCTGGTATAGCTTTCCGGGTCAGGCACCTTCCAAGGCTCGGCGGCATTGGCGATATAGCCGTCGGTCAGAAGCATGACCGGGGTCATGTACTGAACCGCAATGCGGCAAGCTTCGATCGCAACGTCGAACGCGTCAGCGGGCGATCGGGCGGCGATGACCGGCATCGGTGCGTCGCCGTTGCGGCCATAGACGGCCTGGTAGAGATCGCTCTGCTCGGTCTTGGTGGGGAGGCCGGTCGAGGGCCCACCGCGCTGCGAGTTGACGATGACCAGCGGCAGCTCGGTCATGATAGCCAGGCCCATCGCTTCGCCCTTGAGTGCGATCCCTGGCCCGGACGAGCTGGTGACGCCGAGCTGGCCAGCGTAGCTCGCACCGATCGCGGCGCAGATCGCGGCGATCTCGTCTTCGGCCTGGAAGGTGGTGACGCCGAATTCCTTGAGCCGCGCCAAATGGTGCAGGATCGCCGAAGCGGGCGTGATCGGGTAGCCGCCGAAGAACATCGGCAGTTCGGCGAGCTGGGCGCCGGCAACGAGGCCAAGCGAAACGCTCTCCGCCCCGGTAATCGTACGGTACAGCCCCGGCTCGCTCTCCACAGGAGGGATCGAGACCTTCTTGAGCGGGCCCGAGATTTCGGCGGTCTCGCCATAAGCGTGACCGGCATTGAGTGCGGCGATGTTGGCGTCCGCGATTTCGGGCTTCGCCTTGAACTTGGCCTTCAGCCAGTCGACGATCGGCTGGCGGTCGCGGTCGAACATCCACAGCGCAAGACCGAGGGTCCACATGTTCTTGGACCGAAGGGCGTCCTTGTTGCCGAGGCCGAACGGCTTCACCGCCTCGATCGTCAGCGCACTGATGTCGAAGGCGAGCACGTCCCACTTGGCGAGGCTGCCATCCTCGATCGGATTGCTCTCGTACTTAGCTTTGTCGAGGTTGCGCTTGGTGAACTCGCCGGTGTCGGCAATGATCAAGCCGCCGGGCTTGAGCGCGGCCACGTTCACCTTGAGCGCGGCCGGGTTCATCGCCACCAGCACGTCGGGCGCATCGCCCGCGGTGTCGATCTGGGTCGAGCCGAAGTTGATCTGGAACGCCGACACCCCGAAGAGCGTGCCCTGAGGCGCGCGGATCTCGGCCGGGAAATCCGGGAAGGTGGCAAGATCGTTGCCGGCCAGAGCGGTCGACAGCGTGAACTGCCCGCCGGTAAGCTGCATGCCGTCGCCGCTGTCGCCCGCGAAGCGGACCACCACGGCTTCTTGAGCGGCTGAGGAAGCCTGAGTTTCGGCCGGTCGGTCGGCCGCCTGAGTTGCCATCGTTAGGATCCTGCCGGCGCCTTGCGCCAATCTATCTATCTGGGCCTGCGAGGTAGGTTCCCACCCGGGGCGCAGCAATCAAGTTTTTCTGTCGCGCAATCAATGCACCGGATGGAATTACCCACCATGAACGCCTAATCGGCGCCGCATGAACGAACGCGATCCAACCGACTACCGACCCTGCGTGGGCATTATGCTGGTGAACCGCGAAGGCCAAGTCTTCGTCGGCAAGCGCATCGACACGCGTGAAGGCGACTGGTGGCAAATGCCGCAAGGCGGCGTCGATGAAGGCGAAGATGCGCAAACGGCGCTGATCCGCGAAGCGGGCGAGGAGATTGGCGTCAGGCCCGATCACCTCGAGATCCTGGCTCAGTTGCCGGACGAGTTGTGCTACGACCTGCCAAGCGAGCTACAGGGCAAGCTGTGGGGCGGCCGCTACAAGGGCCAGCGGCAGACCTGGTTCCTAGTGCAGTTCACCGGCACCGACGCCGACATCGACCTAGAGGCGCACGATCCACCCGAACTGTGTGAATGGAAATGGATCGAGCCGGACGAGCTGCCCGAGCTGATCGTGCCGTTTAAGCGAGAGGTCTACCAGGCGATCGTCGATGCCTTCCGAGACAAGATGCCCGGTTAGTTCTTGGTGACGACGGGGTCCGGCGTGACGGCTTCGGCGGTCAGCACTGAGGGCTGTGCACCACTAGCCAATGCGTTGGCGAGCTGACGAGTCTCCGCGCAGTCCCCACCGCAAATCGACTCGAGCTGAGCAAGATTACGCCGCGCCTTCTCCACCGCCCCCTTCTCGAGCAGGGCTTCCCCCTCCCCGGAGATAGCAGCGAGGTTGTTGGGATCGCGCTTCAGCGCCACGCGATAATAATGGATCGCCTTGCCGTGCAGCTCCGAAGCGCGGGAGGCCTCGGCGAGATGGAGGTAAATCGGCGTATAGCCCGGATCGACGGCCAGTGCGGCCTCGAAGCTGTCGATCGCGGCCTGGACCTGGCCCGATGCCAGCTCGCTGCGCCCTTCCGAAATCAGCGCGGCCGCGCGGGGATCAGCCTCGCGCTGCGCGCCGTAGCCGACACTCGAAGTGACCGCGGCCGCCATGGCCAGAGCAAGAGCGACGGAAGTGAAACGCATCACGTACTCCTTGAGCGCGGGCCGGGATGGATCGCGTTCGGCAGCCATAAGTGCGGAGGCTAACATGGCTTATCTAGACGTGCGATGAAAAATCCGTCGGTTTCATCATGATGCGGAGTCAGCCGTAAGCCCTGACCCCGCGGACGGCCGAGCGGCAGAGGCAGCGGCACCGCGCTCCACCCGTCGTTCCTGGCGAGAAAGCCCGCGATCTGGCCTGCGCCTTCCTCATCGAGCAACGAGCACGTCACGTACATCAGCCGCCCACCGGGCCGCAACAGCCCTGAAGCGAGCCCCAGCAAATGCCGCTGCAATTCTGTGAGCCGGTCGAGCATCGCCGGGCCGAGTCGCCAACGAGCTTCCGGGTTGCGGCGCCAGGTGCCGGTGCCTGAACACGGCGCATCGACAAGGACCGCGTCGGCCTTACCGCGCCAGGCTTCGAGCGTTTCGGCCTCACGGCCGGGATTGAGCAGTATCGTCTCCGCCACGGCGGCGCCGGCCCGTTCGGCTCTCGGGCCGAGACGCGACAGCCGGCCCCGGTCGACGTCCGCGGCGATCAAGGTGCCGGCGTTGCCCATCGCCGCAGCCAGCGCCAGCGTCTTGCCGCCAGCCCCTGCGCAGAGGTCGATCACCGTCTCGCCCGCCGCGGCGCCCACCGCTTCGCAGGCCAGTTGGCTGCCGCCATCCTGAACTTCGATCCGGCCGTCCCGGTATTCGGGCCATTGCTCCACCTGGGTGCCATGAGGAAACCGCAGACCTTGCGCCGTCGGGAGCGACTCGCCTCGGACCGGGAGCTCGAGAACCTCGCGATCGGCCTTCAGCGCGTTGACGCGGATATCGAGCGGCGCCCGGTCGAGCAGCGATCGCGCCTCTGCGCCGGCGATGTCCGAAGCCGCAAGGCGATCCGTCAGCCAACCGGGAGCGATACCTGCTTCGGCGACAAGTTCCCCTTCCTCAAGCGAAGCGGGCCCATAGGTCGACCCGTCAAACAGCAGGAGCAGAGACGGATCGTCCTGCGCCAGCGCCAGTATGGCGGCGCGGCCCGTCTGCGGAACAGGCCCGCAATGGCGGATCGCGCGATAGACCAGTTCACGTATCGCGCGGCGATCCTTGGAACCGGCGAAGCGGCTGGAGCGGAACCAGTCAGCCAGGATGCGATCGGCCGGCGGCCCTTTCCCCAGCGCCGCGGCGATGATCTCGTCCAGCAGCCCAATCGCCGACTGGACACGCGCGGCAGGGGTCATTCGTGCCCTCCCGCTTGCGAGAGGGGCCGGGAATGGGCCTGTTCGATCAAGGACATGGGAATGAGCCCTTGCCCACCCCTAGCCTCTCCCGCAAGCGGGAGGGGGCTCACCGTGACGGATAGTTCGGCGCCTCACGCGTGATCGACACGTCGTGCACGTGGCTTTCGGAAAGACCGGCGTTGGTGATGCGGATGAACTTGCCGCGCGCCTTGAGGTCCTCGATCGTGGCCGCTCCGGTGTAGCCCATCGCCGCCTTCACGCCGCCGACCAGTTGGTGGATCACGTCCCGCGCCTGGCCCTTGTAGGCGACCTGTCCTTCGATGCCTTCCGGCACCAGCTTCATCTGGTCCTTGATGTCCTGCTGGAAATAGCGGTCGGCCGAGCCGCGCGCCATCGCCCCGACCGATCCCATGCCGCGATACGCCTTGTAGGCGCGGCCCTGGTAAAGGAACGTCTCGCCCGGGGCTTCTTCGGTGCCGGCGAGCAGCGAGCCGATCATCACGGTCGCGGCGCCGGCGGCGAGCGCCTTGGCCGCATCGCCTGAAGTCCTGACACCGCCATCGGCGATGATCGGCACGTTTCCGGCAGCGCTGACAGCTTCCATGATCGCGGTCAGCTGCGGCACGCCGACGCCCGCCACGATCCGTGTCGTGCAGATGGAGCCTGGCCCGATGCCGACCTTGACCGCATCGGCACCAGCGTCGACCAGCGCCTTGGTAGCTTCAGCCGTCGCCACGTTGCCAGCCACGACCTGAACCGAGTTGGAGAGGCGCTTCACCCTCTCGACCGCACGCGCCACTTCCAGGTTGTGACCGTGGGCCGTGTCGATGATGATCACGTCGCACTCGGCTTCGACGAGCATCTCGGTGCGCTTGAAGCCCTTGTCGCCGACGGTCGTCGCAGCGGCGACGCGCAGGCGCCCGCTGGCATCTTTGGTCGCGTCGGGATTGAGCACCGCCTTCTCGATATCCTTGACTGTAATGAGCCCGGTGCAGCGGTAGTCGTCGTCGACCACCAGCAGCTTCTCGATCCGGCGCTGGTGCAGGATGCGGCGCGCTTCCTCCTGGCTGACGCCTACGCTGACGGTGGCGAGATCCTCGCTGGTCATGAGTTCGCGCACCGGCTGCTTCGGGTTGTCGGCGAACCTCACGTCACGGTGCGTGAGGATGCCGCAGAGCTTGCCGCTGGCGTCGGTCACCGGGATCCCGCTGATCTCGTGCTTGGTCATCAGCGCCTGCGCTTCGCCGAGCGTGGCATCGGGCGAGATGGTGATCGGGTTGACGATCATCCCGCTCTCGAAGCGCTTGACGCGGCGCACCGCATCGCACTGTTCCTTCACCGTCAGGTTGCGGTGAAGCACCCCGATACCGCCAAGCTGCGCCATGACGATAGCCATCTCGGCCTCGGTCACCGTATCCATCGCCGAGGAGATGAAGGGAATGCTGAGCCCGATCTCGCGCGTCAGCCGGGTGCGGGTATTCGCCTGCGAAGGCAGAACGTTGCTTTCGGCCGGCCTCAGAAGGACGTCGTCGAATGTGAGGCCGGTCTCGATTTCCATGGGTGCCACTTCTGCTTTGCGCGGTTCGATTCGTGGCGGCCCATGTAAACGCGGTTTGTGGCAACGGCTAGAGGGCGGTCGAAGGCTTCGAGCTCCGACGGGGTCTCGGCCCGGGAGCCGCCGGTACCAGCCGCTTCGGCCCTGCCCCAACGACAACCCTTTGGTTCGATGTTTGATTTTGGCCGCTGCACGTGCGAACAACGCACAATGACATCCCCCGGCCAGAAGGGGCGCGCCGCGCTTCGTATCGCGACACGCTCCTTGCACGAGCGGTTGCACGAAGCGGCTCCGTTCCGGGCACTGGCGGAAGAGAGGCTGGACCTCCCTGCGTATACTGAACTGCTGAGCAAGCAGGCGTCCTGCTATTTTACCGCGGCCGAGATTCTTCCCATCGAGCCCGAAAGGCTACGGCTCCTGGGGGAGGACCTCACGGCGCTCGCAGTGCAGAGCCCCGGCCTGCAGACATGGCCCGCACCCTCCGGCCCTGCCGAGACTCTCGGCTGGCGCTACGTGGTCGAAGGCTCGATCTTCGGGGGACGCGTCATCTATCGGCAGCTCGACTACCTGTTCGCCGACCGTTGCGAAGGCCGCAGCTTCTTCCGCGGCACTCCACAAGGCACCGCCTACTGGCAGGCGCTTTGCGAAGAAATTGAGCAGGAAGCCCGCGACCCCCAAGGGCTTAGCCGGATGATCGAAGGCGCCCTGGCCGCATTCACCGCGTTCGGGCGTGTTCTGGATGCCAGAAAGCCCGCCTATGTCTGACCGCAAGAACCTCATGAATCTTCTCGATTGCGAGCGCGAGCCGATCCGCATTCCCGGCTCGATTCAACCGCACGGAATACTTCTCGCCGCCGACCGTGCAGGCCGGGTCTACGCGGCTTCGGACAATGCGGGGGCTATGTTCGCCGAGCCCATCGGCAGCGTACTGTCCGACCTTCTCCCTGGCGCGGCCATCGATATTACTTCGGCAAGCGCTGCGCAAAACGCCCGGTACGCAGGTGCCCTCCCCGATTACGACATCTTCGTGCATCGTTCGGCGCAGGGCTGCATCGTCGAGCTCGAACGCGCCGCTGCCGTCCGCCCCACAGCCACGGAAGTGCTCGAGCAGACCGTTGCCACTTCGGTGGCGCTTGGGTCCGCCGGCAATCTCGACACGGCGGTGCAGATTGCCGCCGAGGCAGTGCGTACCATCACCGGCTACGACCGTGTGATGGTCTATCGGTTCCTTGATGACGGCACCGGCCAGGTGGTCGCCGAAGCGCGCGCCGAGGGTATTTCGCCGCTGCTCAATCACCGCTATCCGGCGAGCGACATTCCGCGCCAAGCACGCGCGCTCTATCTCGAGAACCCGATCCGCGTCATTCCCGATGTTGCCTACGAGCCAGTGCCGCTCCGCTCGGGCGCCGATCCGGTCGATCTCAGCGGAGCGCTTCTGCGCAGCGTCTCTCCCGTCCACATCCAGTACCTGAAGAACATGGAGGTCGGTGCTTCCGCATCGCTGTCGATCATCCACGAGGGCCAGCTCTGGGGCCTGATCGCCTGCCACCACACCAGCGCGCGCCCGATCGGCCACGAACGGCGCGAGATGGCGCGCCAGGCCACCCTTGCCCTGGAAGCGGCCATTCACCGTCTTGAGGACGAGGCTTCGCAACGCGAGGCCTTGCGTCTCACGCGCCGCCGCGAAGAACTGCTCCCGCTGGTGGCGAGCGCAGAGGAACTCAGTGGCGGACTTGCCTCTCATCTCACCGAATTGGCCGCCGTCATCCCGTCGGACGGTCTCGCCCTGCTAGCAGAGGGCAAGGTCCACCTGCATGGCGTCACTCCGCCTCGAGGTGCAGTTGCGTCGCTCGCCGATTGGTTGTTCCGGCCTCAAGCCCCCGCGGTTTGGGCGACGAGTCAATTATCTCGCGACTACCCTTCGGGCGAAAGTGGGTCGGCGCAAGCCAGCGGGCTACTGTCCATCGTCCTCCGCAACCCGAAGATCGCAATCATGTGGTTTCGCGCTGAGCAGATCGAGACTGTAAACTGGGCTGGCAATCCTCACGAACCGCTCGACCCCAGCGCGCCAGCCGGAACCCTCAGCCCCCGCCGTTCCTTCGCCCTATGGGTCGAGCAAGTCCGCGGACACTCGCGGCCGTGGCGCACCAACGAGCAGGACGCGGCCCGCCGGCTGGCCGATCGGCTCGAGGAGATCGCGCACCAGATCTCGTTGGCGCGGATGAACCACTACCTTGGCGACAGCCTCACCGCGAAAGACGCGAGCCTCGCCGAGAAGGACCTGCTGATGCGGGAAGTGCACCACCGGGTGCAGAATAATCTCCAGCTCGTCACCTCGATGCTCCGCCTTCAAAAGCGCGAAGTCGAGGACGAGGCCGCACAGCGACAGCTCATGCTGGCCAGCGATCGGATTCAATCCATCTCCACGCTTCACCGGCGTCTGTGGCGCTCCGACGACCTACAACTCGTCAATCTCGAGACCTTCTTCGCTGAGCTCACGACGGACCTCGTCAAGACATGGGGCGACGAATGGCAGGACCAGCTCCGCCTCGAGGTATCACCGATCCGCCTTTCCGGATCGACGGCGCTGCTGCTCGGTCTCGCGATGACCGAGCTGCTGACCAACGCCTTCAAGCACGCCTATGGTGGCAATCCCGGCCCGATTGCGGTCACCGCCGCGGAAAACGGCAAAGGCCGCGTGGCGGTTGTGGTGGCAGACAAAGGCGTTGGCACCGACGGCAGCGGCCGCGCGGGCAGTTTCGGATCGAAGCTCCTCCACCGCCTCGTCGAACAGGCATCGGGCGAACTCCGCTTCGCCCCGAACCATCCCGGCACGGCGGTGACTCTCGTGCTGCCGATCCCGGCGGGATGACGTCGATCTCCACCACCGCCGCCATCGGCGGCACACTACAGCGCCAGCTCAAGCACGGAAGGACGCTTCCTAGTCGAAGCGCCCGAAAGTGATCGACATCTGCAAGTAACTTTCGACCGGCGTGCCTTGCGCGTCCAGCGCAGGATTGAACCGAGCCGCTCTGCGTAGGCCGTTACAGTTCTTGCTCCCGAACTGACTGCTGCCGGGGGAAGATTGAACGACACACTCCGCGACTTTGCCGTTTGTACCGACCTTCAGACGAAGCTGAAGGAGGCTGCTGACGCGCGTAAGATTGGCGACCGCAGGATAGACGATGGCCTTGTAGAACCAGCTCTGCGGGTTGCGCATCTCAGGTGGGGTTGCAACGCGCTGGTCATAATCCCGGCCCCAGCCCCACTTGTCCATCAGGCGCGCTTCGCACTCCGCCAGCTGGCGAAGCGGCTCCTGCAGCGAGCCCACGCGAACTTCGCTAGGGGCATTTCCGACTACTCGCAGCTGCGCCGTTTCTCCAGCAGGATGCAACGGCGAAACCGCTACCGCCGTCTTGCTGAAGAAGAAGGCGAAGGCCGAGACCGGGCGGTGAGCAGTAAGCAGGTTCACGCTTGGGACCCCGTCGACCGAGCCCAACACGCCCACTTGGTGCCTTTCGAACGCGTTTCCGTCCCAGCCAAGTTCGACCATGCGCGCGGAATGGGGTTCCTTGGGCAGATGCGCGCCGGCTACAGTCACCTCGACCGCGCTCCCGGGTCCGTATGTGCGTAGCTGGAGCCGACTGATGTCTTCGCCCGCACCATATTGGCGAGAGGCGCCGCAACTCTCCGGGCCTTCGGCATAAACCCAACCTTCGGAAGGCTGCACTTGAGCCAACGCCGGCGCAGCGAATACGCTTGCCGCGACGCCGGCCAGCAACGGCCGCAAGATGTGATACTCAATCGTCACGAAGCTCTCCCCCCTTCCAATAAGGCTAGCATCAGTGCGCGGAGCACGAAACCCGCACCAATTCCGCTTATTCAGCGGTCCAGCCGCCGTCGATCGTGTAGTTGGCGCCGTTGATGTTGGCGGCCTCGTTGCGGCACAGGAACACGGCGAGCGCGGCGACTTCTTCGGGCTGTACGAACTTCTTGGTCGGCTGCTTGGCCAAGAGGACGTCGTTCAGCACCTGCTCGCGCGTTAGCCCGCGCGCCGCCATCGTGTCGGGGATCTGGTTCTCGACCAGCGGGGTCCAGACGTAGCCGGGGCTGATGCAGTTGGCGGTCACGCCGTACTCGGCGAGTTCGAGCGCCAGCACCTTGGTAAGCCCGGTCAATCCGTGCTTGGCGGCAACATAGGCGCTCTTGAACGGGCTCGCGGCGAGCGAGTGCGCGCTCGCCGTCGAGATGATACGCCCCCAACCCTTAGCTTTCATGTTCGGCACAGCCAGCCGCGCCGTGTGAAACGCCGCGGAGAGGTTGAGGGCGATGATCGAGTCCCACTTCTCGGGCGGGAACTCTTCGACCGGCGCGACGTGCTGCATCCCCGCGTTGTTCACAAGGATATCCACAGGCCCGGCGCCCTCGATCAGCGCCCCGACGCCGCCGGCCGACGTCAGATCGGCGGCGACGTGCTGCGCCGCAAGTTCGCTGCACAGCCGCTCGATCTCAGCCGGCTCACCAAAGCCGTTCAGCACCACCTCCGCGCCTTCGGCTGCCAACGCACGTGCCACCGCAAGGCCGATGCCGGAGGTCGAGCCGGTGACCAGTGCCCGCTTGCCGGAAAGGAACATTTGCGACTCCGTGCGATTTGCCTTCAGACGCGAACCAAAGCGTGAATGGGCATCACCGTCCAGCGTGTTCGCGCGTTCAGCAGGGAGGCCCAATGCGACTGAACCCGTTCCAGTCTGGCAGTATCAACGTCCGCCGCGGCGGCGGCGGTGGCGGAGGCTTTCCTGGGGGAGGAGGCGGGCAGATCGGCTGCGGCGCGCTGGTCATCGCGCTGATCGGCGCCGTGGTCTTCGGGATCGACCCGGCCCAGATGCTCGGCTCGATGGACGCCGTGCAGCAACAAACGCCGGTCCAGCAGCGGCAGACCGGCGAAACCGCCGAGCAAATCTGCTCGGACAATCAGTACGCGCAGGAGACCTGCAACGCTCTCGCCTCGCTCGACGAGACCTGGGCGCCGGTGTTCGCGCAGGCGGGCATTCCGTTCCAGCAGCCGACACTGGTCTTCCTCGGCGGCGGCGTCGAGCGGACCGGTTGCGGCGCCGCGTCGAGCGCGATGGGCCCGTTCTACTGCCCTGCCGATCAGAGCATCTACATCGATACCCGCTTCTACGATCAGCTCGACCGGCAGCTCGGCGCCGGCCCTGGTGACTTCGCGCGCTACTACGTCGTCGCGCACGAGTACGGCCACCACATCCAGACGCTCACGGGCATTTCGAACACCATCCGTAGCGCGCAGCAGCAGAACCCGCCGCGCGCCAACCAGCTTCAGGTGCTGATGGAGCTTCAGGCGGACTGCTACGCCGGTGTTTGGGCTGGCAAGAACCGCCACCTGATCGAGCCCGGCGATTTCGAGGAAGGCATGAGCGCCGCCAGCGCCATCGGCGACGACACGCTGATGCGCCGCTCCGGCCAGATGGCCAATCCGGAGAGCTTCACCCACGGCACGAGCCAGCAGCGCATGCAGGCGCTCCGCCTCGGCCTGGAAACGGCGGACGACACCCAGTGCGACCGGATCGTTCAGATCGGCTGAACGACCGTCCCTCGTCGGCTAGTTGCGCCGACTTTCCATGCGGGCGATCTGCCGGTCGAGGTCCTCGACGATCTGCGCTCGGATGTCGGCGCTGATGTGGCCATTGCCGGCGATCGCGACGCGGGCGCTGCGCAAGCCCGAGCTGGCCGCAAGCTGCACATCGCGCCGACAGATCACCACGCGCGGCCGCCCATCTTGGCTACGGGCCTCAAGACGCACGTTCGGATCGCAGCTTTCCACTACTTCGGGCGCATTGCGCTCGGCGGCTTCGGCCCAGGCCTCGGCCTGAGCGGCATAGCGTTTACCCAGCGCCTCGCCCCATTCCTCCATGGCGCGGCCGAATTCTTCCATTCGCTCGGCGAACTCGGGATGGTGCGGGCTGACGCCCTGCACTTCGGCCTGCGGCATCGGCGGCAGCGGCGGAACAGGTGGCAGGGGCGGCGCGGGCGGCGACGGAACCGCAGGCGTGGATAGCGGGAGCAGGCGACCGTTGTCGGCATGCGCCACGGCGCTGAACTCTCCTGCCGCGAGAGCCTCCGCCGGTGCTGGGGGCAATGGCGCCACAGGCGCGGCCACGGGCTGAGGCGGCGCGGGCGGCAGGGGCGATGAAAACCGGGTCTCGGCTGCGGCGTAGGAGATCGAGGCGGTGAGCGGCAGCGCCAGCGCGCTCGCTCCGATCAAGCTGCGGCCGAACCAGCGGCGGCGGTGGGACCGTTCTGACATGGACAGACTCCTCAAGCGGTGGACGATCGACCGCTCGCCGAGGACCGGGCAGGCCATTGGTGCGGCCAGTGCTCCCTTGAAGGCCGGAGAGCGCGGTCCCGTCGCGATCCCGGCAATCAAGGCAGCATAATGAAGACGTTCTTCCCGGCCCCTGCCCGCCAGCACGCGCGCATCGCAGGCGGCTTCCTGGTCGCGGCGCATGGCGCGCCAGCCGTACCAGGCGAGCGGATTGAACCAGTGCAGCGCCAGCAGCAGCTGCGCCGCCATGTTGGCGAGCAGGTCATGGCCGCGGTGGTGCGCGAACTCGTGCTCGATCGCGAGGTCGCGCGCGGTGCGGTCGTTCTGCACCATGAACAGCGGCGGCAGCGCGATAACCTTGTCGAGCACCCCGAACGCAACCGGCGCGCTGACTGCGGGCGTCTCGACCAGGCGGACTTTGCCGATCTCGCCGACCGGCCGCGTCTCGGCGAGCAGCACGCGGCGCATTCGGTGATAGGTGACGAACCGCCAGGCGAGGAACGCCAGCGCCACTCCGGCCCACAGCGAAGCCGCGACCGGGGCCAACTCGCTCCACTCGACTGCTGCCACGGGCGCTTGCTCGGTGGACGCTGCATGGGGGAGCAAGAAGCCGGCAGCCGGATCGCTCGCCGCAAGGGCGGTTGGCTGCTCCGCCTTGACCGGCGCGAGGGTCGCCGGCAGCACGATCGGTGGCATCAGCAGGCGCAGGAACGGCAACGCCCACAGCGCATAGGCAAGTTGCGGGCCGAACCAGCGTCCGACCGGCCGGCGCAGCACCAGCACCGCGGCGATCAGGAGGCCGGTGTAGAGCAGCGTGTCGAACAGCCAGGCCATCATTTGCGCATCTCCTTCAGGAGCCGCTCGATCTCGGTGATATCATCGTCCGATAGCGCTTCGACTTCGGCCAAGTGCGCAAACAGCGGCGCTGCCCTCCCGCCGAACAGGCGATCGACAAGCCGACGCGATTCGCCGCCGACATAATCGGCACGCTCCAGCAGCGGGCGATAGAGGAAGCGGCGGCCGTCAGGCTCGGTCTGCACTGCCCCCTTAGTGGCCAGGCGCGACAGCAGCGTCTTCACCGTGGGCATGGACCAGCCACGCCGCTCGCACACCGCGTCGCAAACTTCGGCGGCGGTGAGCGGGCTTTTCTCCCACAGCGCCTCCATCACCGCGTGCTCGGCTTCGCTGATCCGCTCCGTCGGCAGGTCCTGATCGGCCATTGCGTCCTCCCCGACGACTACGCCTGTAATCACCGACTACATCTGTAAACATGAAGCTTGGATGAACGGCTTGCCACGCGCCGCCGCAGCTCTAGGGTCGCCCGCAATGGACCGCCTCACGCCCCGTATCCGGCGTCTTTCCGACTGCCACAACATCGCCGATTTCCGAGCGCTGGCCAAGCGCCGCCTGCCCTTCCCGGTGTTCCACTATATTGATGGCGCGGCGGACGACGAATGGACCAAGGACCGCAACACTGCCGCCTTCGATGATGTGGACCTGGTGCCGAACGTGCTCGCAGGGGTCGAGACGGTCGATCCTTCGGTCACCGTTCTCGGCAAGGTCACGCGCCTGCCGCTGATCCTCTCGCCGACCGCCCTGCAGCGCCTCTTCCATTGGCAGGGCGAGCGCGCTGTGGCCGCGGCGGCCGAGAAGGCGGGGCTGTGGTTCGGCATCTCCAGCCTCGCCAGCGTCAGCATGGAAGAGATCGGCGCGAACTACTCCGGGCCGAAGATGCTCCAGTACTACTACCACAAGGACAAGGGGCTGAACGCCGCCCTGCTCGAAATGGCGCGGGCTGCAAAGTTCGACGCGGTGACGCTGACCGTCGACACCATCATCGGCGGCAATCGGGAGCGGTGCCTGCGCACCGGCTTCACCAGCCCGCCCCGGTTCACCGCCGCCAGCGCGCTGTCCTACGCCGCCAAGCCGCGCTGGGCGCTCGACTACCTGCTGCGCGAGAAGTTCTCGCTGCCCAACCTCGAAAAGCACGTCGCCGCCGGCAGCAACGTGGCGATGTCGATCCAATCCTACTTCAGCGAGATGCTGGACCAATCGATGGACTGGGCGGCGGCGGAAAAGCTGCGCAACGATTGGGGCGGCAAGTTCGTGCTCAAGGGGGTCATGTCGGTGGCCGATGCCCGCCGTGCGGCCGACATGGGCTGCGACGCGATCATGATCTCCAACCACGGCGGCCGCCAGCTCGACGGCAGCCGCGCGCCGTTCGATCAGCTTGCCGAAATCGTCGACGCAGTCGGCGATCGGATCGAAGTGATCCTGGATGGAGGCGTACGGCGCGGCAGCCACGTGCTGAAAGCGCTCAGTCTCGGCGCGACAGCCGTCGCGGGCGGGCGCCTCTACCTCTATGCCCTCGCTGCGGCCGGCCAGCCCGGCGTGGAGCGCGCTCTGGCCCTTCTCGAAGCGGAAATCGTCCGCGGCATGAAGCTGATGGGCGTGACCCGTCTCGATCAGCTCAGCCGCGAAAACCTGCGCTTCCGCTAAAGGCTCGGCAGCTTCTCGCCGGCTCGCGCGCCGGCGAGGCCGCTGCGCTGCGTTTCGATGCCCGTCAGCAGGCTGTCGGCGATCATCCGAGCCCGTTCGGCCACCAGGCGCGACGCGGCATCACTGGGCTCCTCCTCGCGCAAGGTCGCGTAGAACAGCCCCAGCCAGTGAGCGAAATGCCGCTCCTCCAGCCCCGGAATGACGATGTGCTTGACCATCGGATTGCCCGAGAACTCTCCGCTCGCATGCAGCACCGACCGCCAGAAGCCCTTCATCCGCTCGAGGTGGTGCGGCCAGTCGCTGATCCGCTCGGCGAAGACCGGCCCGAGCAGCGCGTCTTCCTGGATCTTGCCGTAGAACCGCTCGACGAAGCTGGAGATATAGGCGGCATCGACGCCAATCGCTTCGGCTTCGGAGCGCTTGCGCGCCCGCAGCGCTTCGATATGCGCGCGGCGTTCGTCCGCGCTCGGCGAAGGTTTCGCGGCTGTCTGCATGCCGCCTCTATACCCGATCGCGGCTGCACGCGGGCTGAACTTTTTCTTGGCTGGCGAGCGCCTTCCCTTCCCCCGATACTCGTGGCCATGCTGCGCCGATTCGTCATAGCCCTCGCCTTGCTGTTCCCCGCCGTTACGCTGGCGCAGCAAACCACCGACATCGTTCTCGAAACCGAGCGCGGCGATATCGTCATCGCTCTCGAGGCCGAGCGAGCGCCGATCACCTCAGCCAATTTCCTGCGCTACGTCGACGAGAAGCGGCTCGACGGCACCGTCTTCTACCGCGCCATGCGGCTCGATTGGGACGAGCAGCCGAGCGGCCTGATCCAGGGCGGGACCCAGTTCGATCCCGAACGCATTCTCCCGCCGATCGCTCACGAGCCGACCAGCGCCACCGGCGTCAGGCACGTCGCGGGTGCCATCTCGATGGCGCGCAACGAACCCGGCACCGCCACCGGCGATTTCTCGATCCTGCTGTCCGACATGCCCAGCCTCGATGCCGACCCTGCCGCCGAAGACCCCGACCGCCGCGCCGGCTACGCTGCCTTTGGCCGCGTCGTGGAAGGCCAGGACGTGATCCGCGCGATCTTCGACGCTCCCATCGATCCCGAAGCCGGCGAAGGCTGGATGAAAGGTCAGATGCTTGCCGATCCGGTGAAGATCGTCCGTGCCAGCCGCGTGGCAGCGACAGACTAGCCGTTTTGCGGCGCCGCCAGGGTCTCGCGGATGACCGCGACCGTTTCCTCGGGGCTGTCCCAGGCCGGATAATGCCCTGCATTGTCGAACCAGTGGAGCCGCGCTTTCGGAAAAGCTGCCTGGGCCCGTAGCGCCTGCACCGGAAGGCACAGGCGGTCATGACGGCCCCAACCGATCGTCACCGCCCCGCAAGAGGCACCGTCGTCTCCTTCCTGCGCAGGCGATACGGCTTGTTCGTTGACCAGTTCGGCGAAGGTGCCTGTCGAGACATAGCATTCCAGCTCATGCTCCACGAGGTCGCCATCGAGCGCCCAAGGCTGCGCCGATAGCTGGGCGAGCAGCGCCGTTCGCGGCACCATGTTGTGCGCGAGGAGGGGGAGAGCCGGCCGCGCCAGGTGCAACATTCCCACGGAGCCAAGCAGGCTGGTCTGCAGGAAAGTCCGCTCCCACCCGGCCCAGAACCCGCCGGGATCGAGCGCGACGACGTTACCGGCGAGGCCGCGCCGCGCCAGCTCCAGCACGATTCGCCCGCCGAGCGAACTCCCGACCATATCCACGCCGACGATGCCCTCGCGCTCGAGAAAGCGGCTCACGCTCCGTACAAGGCCATCGAACGTCCCGCTGTCTGCTTCCGCCGGCGTCTTTCCGTGCCCCGGCAGGTCGATCGCCCAGACTTCCCGCTCGGCGGCTAGCGCAGGCACGATCAGGCGCCAGGTCAGGTGATCGCTGCCCACTCCATGGATCAGCAGGACCTTCGGGCCCGTGCCGGTGCGGTAAACGTGCATGGCGACCTTTCGGAAAAAGCGTTGGCGCCTTGCTGCGCCACGCCTCCGAATGAACGCTGCTACTTACTCGTTCCCGGACCGGCCGGAGCGGAGCCGATCAATACACTCGCTTCTTCGGCTTGATGTACTCGACATCGTCGGTGAGCGTGTATTCGTGCACCGGGCGGTAATCGATCCGCACCTCGCCGCCCTGGCCGCCCCAGCCGTTGAACCAGCTTGCGGTGTGCTTCATCCAGTTGGCGTCGTCCCGCTCCGGGAAGTCCTCATGGGCATGGGCGCCGCGCGATTCCTTGCGGTTGTGGGCCGAATGGAGCGTCACCGTCGCCTGGCCGATCAGGTTGTCGAGCTCCAGCGTCTCGATCAGGTCGCTGTTCCAGATCAGCGAGCGGTCGCTCACCGAGATGTCCTGCATTCCGGCATAGACGTCCGCCAGCTTGGCCTTGCCTTCCGCCATCAACTCGTCGGTGCGGAATACAGCGGCATGCGCGCTCATCGTCTGCTGCATCGCCTTGCGGATCTCTGCCGTCGGCGAACTGCCCTTGGCGTGGCGGAAATGGTCGAGCCGGGTCAGCGCCATGTCCGCGCTGTCCTTCGGCAGCTCTTCCTGGGCCGCATGAGGCTTGATCAGTTCGCGCAGCCGGTGACCGGTCGCGCGGCCGAACACGACGAGGTCGATCAGCGAGTTCGATCCGAGCCGGTTGGCCCCGTGAACCGAGACGCAGGCCGCCTCGCCCACGGCGAACAGGCCCTGCACCACCGTCTCCGGGTTACTATCGACACCGATGGTCATGACCTCGCCGTGATAGTTCGTCGGGATGCCGCCCATGTTGTAGTGCACGGTCGGCACCACCGGCAGCGGCTGGCGCGTCAGGTCGACGCCGGCAAAGATCTTGCCGCTCTCGGTAATGCCCGGGAGCCTCTCGGCCAGCACCTTGGGATCGATGTGATCGAGGTGCAGGTAGATGTGGTCCTTGTCCGGACCCACGCCGCGGCCTTCGCGGATTTCCAGCGCCATCGAGCGGCTGACGACGTCGCGGCTGGCGAGGTCCTTGGCGCTGGGGGCGTAGCGCTCCATGAAGCGCTCACCTTCGGAGTTGGTGAGGTAGCCACCCTCGCCACGCGCACCCTCGGTGATCAGCACGCCGGCGCCGTAGATGCCGGTCGGGTGGAACTGGACGAACTCCATGTCCTGCAGCGGCAGGCCGGCGCGCAGCACCATGCCGCCGCCGTCGCCGGTGCAGGTGTGAGCGCTGGTCGCGGTGAAGTAGGCGCGGCCATAGCCACCCGTCGCCAGCACCACCGCCTGGGCGCGGAAGCGATGGATCGAACCGTCGTCCAGGCTCAACGCCACCACGCCGACGCAGCGCCCGCCGTTCATGATCAGGTCGATCGCGAAGTATTCGATGAAGAAGTCCGCGTCGTACTTCAGGCTCTGCTGGTAGAGCGCGTGGAGCATCGCATGCCCGGTGCGGTCGGCCGCCGCCGCCGTGCGCTGCACCGGCGGGCCTTCGCCCATGTTCTGCATGTGTCCGCCGAATGGCCGCTGATAGATCGTGCCGTCCTTGTTGCGGCTGAACGGCATGCCGGCATGCTCGAGCTCGTAAACGGCGTTCGGCGCCTCGCGCACCATGTATTCGATCGCGTCCTGGTCGCCCAGCCAGTCCGACCCTTTGACGGTGTCGTACATGTGCCAGGTCCAGTGGTCGGGGCTGTTGTTGCCCAGGCTCGCCGCGATCCCGCCTTGCGCCGCCACCGTGTGACTGCGGGTCGGAAACACCTTGGTGATGCAGGCCGTCTTCAGGCCGGACTCGGCGCTGCCCATCGTCGCGCGCAGGCCTGACCCGCCGGCGCCCACGACCACCACGTCATAAGTATGATCGACAATCTTGTACGACGGGGCCGACCCGAACGGAGTGGTCGGCGGGGTCATGGGGGATGCGTTATCGCTCACGCTGCAACTCCGATCCGGACCAGGCACAGCAGCGCGAACACGACCGCGGCGAACGTCGCCAGGTCGAGCGCCAGCAGCACGGCAAAACGCCGTCCGGGATTGTCAACATAATCTTCGATCATCACCCGCAGGCCGAGCCGCGAGTGCCAGAACACCACGATCACCAGCAGCGCCATCGCGAAGCTCGCGCCGAGCCCGCTGAGCCACCCGCTCACGGTTGCATAGGAGAGGTCCGGCAGCAGCAGGAACGAGAACACCAGATAGGCGCATGTAATCAGGGCCCCGGCGGAGGTCGCCTGCATCAGCAGCCAGCCGCTCGCGCCGTGCTGCGCCGGACCAAGCCCACGCACCTGGCCGATCGTCGAGCCCTTGGCCCCGCGCTGACCCATCGAAGTTTCTCTGCGCATCGCCTGTCCCCTCAGAGCAGCAGCAGCGCGGCCCAGAACGCCGCGGTCAGTACCACGCCGGCGACCATAGAGATCACCGACCATGTCTTGTTGACGTGGATTTCGAACCCCGCGCCCATGTCGAGCACGAAGTGGCGAATGCCGGAGCACAAGTGGTTGAAGAACGCCCAGCTCAGCCCAACCAGCACGACATAGCCCGGGATCGAAGTCATCACCGACGCGAAAGTCTCGTAGGCATCCGGTCCGCTCGCCAGCGCGCCCAGCCACCACAGCAGCACCGGCAGTCCGATCAGGGCGAACCCGTCACCACTGACGCGATGCAGGATCGAGACCAGCATGTGCGGCCCCCATCTCCAGTGCAGTCGGGCGCCGTCGAAAAGATGCGGCGAAATCGGACGTTCGGCCATGGCAAATCCCGGTCGGCGAAAGTGTGCGCCTCCCTTAGCGGATGCGCCACGCGAGGCAAGCGCGCGGCAATCCGCGGGAACCGCGGGCCGGGCCGGCGACTCCCGTGTTGACGCTCGGCACCCCCGCTCTAGGACATTCCCGATGCCCACCATTCTCGTCACTGGATCGAGCCGCGGGATCGGCCAGGCCGTAGCCACAGCGCTGCGGACGCGCGGCGCGCGGGTGATCGGCCACGCCACGCGCTCGGTCGATGTAGACACCATTGCGGCCGACTTCGCAGAGCCGAGCGCGCCGCAAATTCTATGGCAGGAAGCCCTGGACCGCGCCGGCGGCCTGATCGACGCGGTCGTCAACAACGCCGGCATCTTCGCGGCCAATCCGCTCTCCGCCTCGGACATCGCCTGGCTCGATGGCTGGGAGGACACGCTGCGCATCAACCTCACCGCCGCCGCGCAGATCAGCCGGTTCGCGGTGCGCCATTGGCTGGAGAGCAACCGCGAAGGCCGCCTGGTCCACATCGCCAGCCGCGCCGGCCATCGCGGCGATTCCCCCGATCACTGGCACTATGCCGCTTCGAAAGGCGGCATGCTGGCGCTGCACAAGACGATCGCCCGCGCCTACGCCGGGCGGGGCATTCTCAGCTTCGCCATTGCTCCCGGCTTCACCGACACGGTCGTGGCCGGCGATTATCTGGAAAGTCGCGGCGGCCCGGGCCTCCTCGCCGACATTCCTCTAGGCCGCGTCGCAACGCCGGAGGAAATCGCAACCATCGCCGCGTTTTGCGCTCTCGACGCCCCTCGGAGCATGACCGGCACCGTCATCGATGCCAATGGGGCAAGCTATGTTCGCTAGAGCTGTCGCGCCGGCCGCGCTGCTCATCGCCGGTGATGAAGGCCACGTGCTGATCGACGGCGGCACGGCCGAAGGCGCCGCGGGTCCGGAGTTCGAAATGCATGATCCCTTCCCCGCCGCGCAGATCGATGGACGGGTCACCCGGAGCGAGCAGGTCCGCCTCGGCCGTCTCGCGCTCGTACCGGCCACGCCCGAGCATAGACCGGGCGCGTTCAGCAGTGTTTGGCGGCCAATCAAGCGCTTCATTCGCACTTGCGCGACGCGCTTCGGCTGTCTGTGGCAGAATGCGCGCGGCATCGCCCAGCGGCTCGACATGCGCCTTGCCGAAGAAGGGGCCGGCGGATGAGCTGGAAACTGGTCGCCCAGGCTGCCAAGGCCCAAGTCCAGGCCGCGCTTGCCGCGCATGAAGCTATCGAGGATTGGGATCCCGAGATCGTCCTCACCGGCAGCGAGAAAGCCGAGGACCGGCCGAACGACTGGCTGCTCGAAGCCTACCTCCCGCGCCGCCCGACCGCCGCTGACCGCCGGGCCGTCGCTGCCCTCTTCGCCAGCGGCGCACCCGATCTTGCCGAAGAAGAGCTTCCGGAAACGGACTGGGTCGCCGAAACCCAGAAGCTGGTTGCCCCGATCCGCGCCGGGCGCTTCCACGTCCGCACGCCTGATTTCCCGGCCGACACTGACCCGGCCATGATCGACCTCGTTATCCCGGCAGCGCAGGCCTTCGGTACCGGGCAACACGCCACCACCGCGGGCTGTCTGGCCATGCTCGACGCGATGAAGGGGCGCGGCGTGGTGGTGCGCGATCTCGCCGACATCGGCACCGGCACCGGCCTCCTCGCCTTCGCGGCGATGCGGCTCTGGCCCCACGCTTTTGCCACCGCCAGCGACATCGATGCGGTCTGCGAACCGGTCGTGGCCGAGAACGCCGCGCTCAACGGCGTTAAGCTCGGCGCGCGCCCCGGTGAACTGGCGATGGTCGTGGCAGAAGGCATGGACCACCCGGCCCTGACTGCCCGCGCCCCTTACGATCTGCTGATCGCCAACATCCTCGCCGGTCCGCTGATCGCGCTTGCCGGCGACTTTGCCGACGCGGTTGCGCCGCGCGGTAACCTGCTCCTCGCCGGCCTGCTCGAGACGCAGGAAGCTGCGGTCCGCACCGCTTACCGCATCGCCGGCTTCCGCCTCGCCGCGCGGCTCGTCAACGGCGACTGGTCGATCCTGTGGCTGCGACGACGCGCCGGCGCCTGATCCGAGGCGCGCTGGCGACAGCAGGCGTCTTCGTCGCGGTGATCGCCTTGTTCTTCCTGTCGGCATGGATCGGCTCGGCCATTCCGCGCAACGCCGATTGGCACGAGCCGGACCACGGGGTGGAGATCATGGTCGGCACCAACGGCGTGCATACCGAGCTCGTCCTGCCGCTGGTCTCGCCGGAGAAGGACTGGCGCCGCCACTTCCCCGCCTCGGACCTGCCGGTTCCGCGTCCCGATGCCACCCACGTCGCGGTGAGTTGGGGGGAGCGCGAGGTGTTCCTGAACACGCCGACGTGGTGGGATCTTTCGCCGCGCACCGTGCTGCGGATCGTCGGAGTGGGCGGCGATGGACTGCTCCACGTCGCGCATTACGTCCGTCCCGCTCCGTCCGAGCACAACCGCCCGCTCACGCTCACGCGCGCGGAATACCGCCGGCTCGTCGCCGCCATCGAGCGATCGCTGCCGCAAGGCGAACGCATCCTCTACGATGGCTACGGCCCGCACGACGTGTTCTACGAGGCCCCCGGCCGCTACACCGCCTCCAACACCTGCAACCAGTGGACCAGCGACGTGCTCGCCGAAGCCGGCGTACGCACCGGCTGGTGGACCCCGCTGGCCGGCGGCGTGATGAAATGGGTGCCGCAACCCGGCGCGTGACAGCCGGCTAAAATCGTGCATGTTAGCGCTACCGCCAAAACGAGGGGGATGCGCGATGGATAGCGGCGATAACCAGTTCACCCGGCGTCACGTGCTCGGCGCGGCCGGAGCCGTTCCGCTTGCCCTGGCTACGGGCCAGGCGCTCGCCCAGCGAGCCGAAGGCCAGCCGCTCCCCGGCGGCGCTACTCTCCCGGAGCCACCGGAAAGCCGCATGCGCTGGACGATCGTCGGCCTCGGCAGCTTCGCGATCGGCCAGGTCATTCCCGGGTTCGGCGACGCCCGCCAATCGCGCCTCACCGCCCTCGTCTCGGGCAACCTGGCCAAGGCCCGCGACCTCGGCGCCCGCTACGGCGTTTCGCGCTTCTACGACTACGCCAACTACGACAGCATGCGCGACGATGCGGAAATCGACTGCGTCTACATCGTGCTGCCGGTCGGCCTCCATGCCGAATACGCGATCCGCGCGCTCGAAGCTGGCAAGCACGTGCTCTGCGAAAAGCCAATGGCCTCGACCAGCGCCGAGTGCGAGCGGATGATCGCCGCGGCCCAAGCCAACGACCGCCAACTCGGCGTCGCCTACCGCGTCCATTTCGAGCCGACCAACCGCGAAGCCTTGCGCCGCATCTCGGCCGGAGAGCTCGGGCCGCTACGCCATGTCCAGTGCGACCACGGCTTCAACGCCAACCCGCAATTCCCGCCGCACAAGTGGCGGCTGGAGAAGGCGCTGGCCGGCGGCGGCTCGATGTTCGACATCGGCATCTACGGTCTCAACACCTCGCTGATGATGCTCGAGAGCGACCGGCCGGTCGCGGTTTCGGCGGTCTATGCCTATCCGCGAGACGATACCCGCTTCGCCGAAGTCGAAGGCGGCATCGACTGGCGGCTGACCATGGCCAGCGGCGTCAACGTCCAAGGCTCCTCATCGTATTGCTACAGCCCCTATGTCTCACGTCAGCGTTACTTCGGCGCCGAGGCTTCGATCGAGATGCAGCCGGCGACGACCTACGACGACAACCGCCTGGTCCTCGAAGGCGGCGGGCAGCCGCGCCGCGAGATCGGCGCCGGCAATCCGGCCACTCAGTTCGCCGCGCAAGTCGACGGTTTCTCCGAGGCGGCCCGCGCCAACCGGCCGCACCGCACGCCCGGCGAGATGGGGCTGCGCGACTTGCGCCTGATCGAAGCGATGTACCGCAGCGCCGATGCGGGGGGGCGCCGTTATCGCCTTGTGAACGACGCGGGCCGCACTGTGGACGCATTCAGCCGCTAATGTCATGATAACAACAGCCTGAGCTTTCCGCGGGACTGGAAAGTGGGCCACGGGACGGGGATAAGGCGATGGGTCGATGGCTCGCAGCGGCGGCAGCCGCGCTGGCTCTGGTTACGACGACGGGCGCGGCGGCACAGACCGCCGAAGATGTCCACGCAGCCGAGCGCGCCCGCTTCGGCTTTGGCGAGTTGCGCCGCGGCGCCGATGGCGATGCAAGCTCTCCCAACGCTGCCAACACCGACGAAGCCAAGGCCGGCAATGTCGCGCTGCCGCCGCTTTTCGCCAGCTCCAGCCAGCCGGCTCCCGAGCAATGGGCCGCCCGCCGCGTCGAGCTGGCGCGCCTCGTCGAAGACAACTGGGTCGGCCGCATTCCTGAAGTGGTCGGTCAGTTCCGGGTGCTCTGGACCAAGGCGCCGGCCACCGCCCGCCGCGGCGCCGTGGCCGAGCAATGGATCGGCCAGGTCGTCGCGCCCGATGGCCGGATGGGCCCGAGCATCGACGCGATCGTCACGTTTCCCGCCAACGCTGAAGGCGCGCCTGCGCTGATCGATTACACCTATGTCTGGCCCGGCGGCCGCACGCCGGACTTTGGCGGCCCCCGCCCGCCCGATGCGGTGCAAATGGCGCTCGACCACGGCTTTGCGCATGTCGCCTATCGCCCGCAGATGCTCCAGGCGGACACCGCCGCGCAGATGGAGCAGGGCGTGATCGGCCTCGCCCGCTGGCCGCGCGAGCAGCATGACTGGGGCGCGCTGCGGGCCTGGGCCTGGGGCGCAAGCCAGCTTCGCGAAGAGCTCGCCCGCGATCCGCGCATCAATGGCGAGCGCATCTCGCTCCAGGGCCATTCCCGCTTCGGCAAGGGGGTGCTGGTCGCGGCCGCTTTCGACCATGCCTTCGCCGACGCCAACGTCTCGAGCTCCGGCGCGGGCGGCGCCAAGCTGATGCGCCGCGACTTCGGCGAGCGGTGGGAAAACATGGCCGGCAACGGCGCCTTCCACTGGTTCACGCCGAACATCATGGCTTACGCGCGCGGCGACCTGACCACAGCCAAACTGCCGATCGACGCGCACACCCTGATTGCGCTGCGCGCCCCGCGCCCGCTGTTCGTCACCAGCGGTGTCTCGGAAAAGGGCGAATCCTGGGTCGATCCCACCGGCATGTGGATGGCGGTTCGCGCCGCGCAGCCGGCCTGGGCGCTGTTCGGCTCCGCCGTACCCAACGATCCGACGATGCCCGAGCCGGGAACCGACTACGACACCCGCTACAAGCTCGGCTGGTTCCAGCACACCGAAGGCCACGTTCCTTGGCCCGGCTATGCCGCGTTCTACGAGCACGAAGCCCGCTTCGCCGGCCCCAGCACCAGCATGCTGCCATATAAGGACCCGGTGAAGCGCCACCGCCAGCGTCGTGCGATGGCTGTATGGCTCGAGCGGTTTACCGGGCGCCTTTAGTCTCGATGAAGCGAGGCGGCGCCCGCCGGCAAAGGCGAGTACCGCCTAGCTTATCAGCGCACTACTGCGAATGCTGCCCGCCGGGACGCGCGATATCGCT
>CAYTPY010000015.1:0-35473 GCA_964439725.1 uncultured Erythrobacter sp.
TGCCCGGCGAGTATGATGCGGTGGCGGCCTATGTCGCGGAGCACGCGACGCCGTCGAGCTAATGGCCGAGGTCGTCCGGCAGCCGTTGATCCTCGAAGGCCAGGGCTGGGCCGACTACGGCCTGATCGATAGCGGCCACGGCCGCAAGCTGGAGCGCTACGGGCCTTACCGCTTCATCCGTCCCGAGGGCCAGGCGCTATGGTCTCCTCGGCTTCCCGAGTGGCAGGCTGACGGCGAGTTCGTGCCGGGTTCCGATGAGGACGGTGGCGGGCGTTGGCAGTTTTCGAGTCCGGTGCCGAAGGAAGGCTGGCCGCTCGCGTGGGACGACGTGAAGTTTACCGCCCAATGCACGCCGTTCCGCCACCTCGGCTTCTTCCCGGACATGGCGCCGGTTTGGGAGTGGATGCGCGAGCGACTGGCCGCGGGGGCCAGTGCGCAGACTCTCAACCTGTTCGGCTATACCGGGGTCGGCACGCTGGCGCTGAGCCAATGTGGCCCAGTCGCCCATGTCGATGCCAGCAAGAAGTCGGTGGCGCAGGCGCGCGAGAACGCGGCGCTTTCGGGAATGGCCGAGCGCCCGATCCGCTGGCTGGTGGACGACGCGGCAAAGTTCGCGGCGCGCGAAGTGCGGCGCGGGCGGCGTTACGACGGGATCATCCTCGATCCGCCGAAGTTCGGCCGCGGGCCGGATGGCGACGTCTGGCGGCTCGAGGAAGGGCTACCGCCGCTGATCGCCGACTGCCGCCGCCTGCTCGATGCGGATAGCCGCTTCCTGTTCCTGACCGTCTACGCAGTGCGGATGAGCAGCCTGGCGCTTGCCGGGCTGCTGACCGAGCGCTTCGCTGACCTCCCCGGCACGATCGAGCACGGCGACCTGGCCGTGCGCGAGGAGGGTGAGGGCGCCCGCCTGCTACCAACCGCCATCTTCGCGCGGTGGAGCAACGGCTGAAGCCGTTTCTATGAGGATCCGCCGAGACCAACGTTGCTGGAGCGCCGAACGTAATCGTTGAAGCCCTGGCCGGTCTCGTTCTCCACATAACGCCACTCGTCGGCGGTTAGGCAAATCCTGCGCACCCGCGTGAGCGAGCCGGTCATCTTGTTGCTGCGGCAGATTTTCTTTTCTTTCGCCGCGGCTTGGCGGTCTGCCGGCGCAGCCTGTTCTTTGGCGTCGCCCTTCGCTTCTTCCGCGACAGCCGGAGCGGCCAGAACCGCGGCGGCTGCCAATACCAATAGTCTTGCTGGCATGACCTTCTCCCAGTTTGCCTTGGCTCCGCCCGCAGACTTGATGAGCGTCCATCGCTTTTGGGTAATGATAACAGGCTGCGGCTCTCCGGGGAACGACCTGGAATGTGGCGTTCTGGCGCTCTGAAGCGTGCCATCGGGAGTTGAACGGGCCAGAGCGCCGGTGCCGAACTCTTGTCTTTGGGCGTCTGGGATGCCATCGCGCCGCCACACTCCAGGGACCCCGCATGGCCGACAGCCTTCTCCTCGAACTCGCCGACTTCGAGCACATGGTGCACACCGGGATCTACTCGGAAGAGACCGGGCGTCCGCAGCCGCTGCGGTTCACCGTGCAGGTGCGGATGAAGCCGATCGAGCGCTACGAGGCGGAGACGTCGCTAGACTTCAGCAAGAACTACATGGACCTGAAGTTCGCCTGCTCCGAGGCGCTCGACGGCGGCACGCATTTCAAGCTGATCGAGGCGGTCGCCGATCATGTCTGCGAGACGCTGTTCCTGCAGGACAAGCGGGTCGAGGCGGTGACGGTCAAGATCGTCAAGCTGGCGCTGAGCGAAGCGGACGAGAAGATCGGCATCACATTGCACCGGGACCGGCGTTGATGGCGCAGGCGGTGCTGCCGGTGGAGGGGCTACCCGGCTCCCCGCTCGACGCGGCCGCCGCCTTTCATGTCCGCTTCGTCGAGCAGGCGCGTACTGCACTGGGTGCGGCCGACAACTTGGTGCTGGTCTTTGAGCCGGGGGATCATACGCACCGCCGCTGGAGGCTCGCCGCTATCCAGGAACTGGCCCGCGAGGCCGCGCCGAAGCGGGTCAATGCGGCGGTGGGAACGGATCAAGCGGCGATGACCGAGGTGTTCGCTTACCTGGACGCTGCTCCCGGAATTACCGGCCAGATTCTGGCGGTGGATGGCATATCCGGCGAAACCCGCTAGATAGGCAGGACATGACCTGTTCCGCCCCCTTGGTCGACGCGTTCAACCGGCGCATATCGTACCTGCGGCTGTCGGTGACCGACCGCTGCGACCTGCGCTGCACGTACTGCATGCCGGAGAAGATGCAGTTCTTGCCGCGCAAGGAAGTGCTGAGCCTGGAAGAGCTGCACAAGCTCTCGCTGGCGATGATCGCGCGCGGCATTACCAAGATCCGGCTGACCGGCGGGGAGCCGCTGGTACGGCGCGACGTGATGGAGCTGATCCGCGCCCTGGGGCGCAAGCTTGGGGACGGGCTCGAAGAACTCACTCTCACCACCAACGGCACGCAACTGGCGCAGTTCGCGGGCGACATCGCCGCGGCCGGCGTGAAGCGGATCAACGTCTCGCTCGACACGATGGACCCGGTCCTGTTCGAGACGCTCAGCCGGCGCGACCGGCTGAGTCAGGTGCTGCAGGGCATCGCCGCGGCGCGTGAGGCGGGGCTGAAGGTCAAGCTGAACACTGTGGCGCTGAAAGGCCTGAACGAGGCCGAGATCCCGTTCCTGATCGAATGGGCACACGCCAACGGCCACGAATTGACGCTGATCGAGGTCATGCCGCTCGGCGAAGTCGAGGGTGAGCGCGTCGACCACTATCTGCCGCTGACGGCGGTGCGCGACGCTTTGGAAGCGCGCTGGACCCTGACCGACAGCGACCACCGCAGCGGCGGGCCGGCGCGTTACGCCGACGTAGCAGAGACCGGCGGACGAGTCGGTTTCATCACGCCGCTGACCAACAACTTCTGCGCGAGCTGCAACCGCATCCGCGTGACCGCCACCGGCGAGCTCTATGCCTGTCTGGGCGGGGCCGAAAAGGTCGACCTGCGCGCCGCGCTTCGTTCGGATGCTCCGGACGCCAACCTGGCCGCTGCGCTCGATGAGGCGATGCGGATCAAGCCGGAGCGACACCACTTCCGCATCGAGCGCGGCCTTGAGCCGGCGCAACCGCGGCACATGTCGCTGACGGGCGGATAGACGCCATGGCCGTCAAGCTGGTCTTCCTCGGCAAGCTGGCCGACCTCGCGGGCGCGCCCGAGAAGGACGTCGCAGGGCCGCTCGACTGGCAAGGTTTGCTGGCCGCTCTGCCGGGGGCGCTCGGCGAGGCTATCCAAGGCGAGAAGGTCAAGCTTGCGCTCAATGGCAAGGTGCTCGCCGACAAGACGGCGCTGACGGCCACAGCTGGCGACGAATTGGCGCTGCTGCCGCCGGTCAGCGGAGGCTGAGGCCGTGAAGGACGTGCGCATCCTGCACGGCGAGCTATCGCCCGGCAACGCCATGACTGCCTTCTCCGCCGCGAACCCCCAGTCGGGCGGAATCGTCTCGTTCCTCGGCAAAGTTCGGCCGGATGGTGATGTGGAGGCGCTGGAGCTCAAGCATTACGCGCCATTGACTCTGAAGGGCATGGAAGACCTGGCGGATGAGGCGCTGGCGCGTTGGCCGCTCGATGGAATCCTGCTCCACCACCGCACCGGGGAGATGATGCCCGGCGATCCGATCGTACTTGTGGCCGCCGCCGCCCGGCATCGCCGCGACGCTTTCGAAGCGGCGGATTTCGCAATGGATCACCTGAAGTCCGACGCCTGGTTCTGGAAGCGCGAGAAGCGCGCCGACGGCTGGCGCTGGATCGAGCCCCGCACGCAGGATCATTCGGACCTCGCCCGCTGGACATAATCGAAGGGGTTTGATGGCGGTCAAAGCGGTCTGCCGCGCACAGGAGCATCCCGTCTGAACAGACAGGAGTTGTTCCGATGGCAGAACGTTTCGACCGCCAGCAAGTCGCCGAAAAGGCGATCATTCATGAAACCCCGGTCCTGCGGCAACCGACGGTGGTCGACCGCAACTTCGAGCTGCCGACGGGCATCTATGTCGCGATGGCTGGGTTGTTCCTTGCCTTCATCGGCGTGACCGCAGCCGGGTTCTCTTCGCCCGGCCTGATCGTCCCGATGGCGGTAATCGTGGTGTTCATCGCCATGTTCTTCGCCGTGCCGACCATGTGGGTGCGGATGAACCCGGAGAGCGCGCAGAGCGCGACGAGCTGGGCCCGGTTCCAGCGCTTCGGGATCATGACCGCGTTCGGCCGCAGCAGCGCCAGCGCCGCGACGGTGCAGGTGCTGATCCTGCCGGTACTGCTTCTTGTATGGGGCCTCGCGACGGTGACGATCGCCGCGCTGGTTCGCTGAGGGAACCGCTAGCTAGGCGACCCGCCCCTCATCGAACTGCCCCAGCCGCGCGGGGTCGAGAAGCTCGATCCCGCGCGCGCCTTTGCGTTTGATCAGGCCATCGCGTTCGAACTTGGTGATCGCCCGGCTGACCGTCTCGATCGTCAGCCCGAGCATCCCTGCGATCTCGCCGCGGGTCAGCGGCAGATCGAATTCGCGCGCCGAATGGCACGACGAATCGCTGGCTGCCTCGGCCAGGCCCAACAGCAGGGCCGCAACTTTGTCCGCCGCGCTTCGCCGCCCGCTGAGCGCCAGGAGCTCCCGGCTCTGCAGAAGCTCTTCCTGCGAGCGCCGCAGCAAGGCCTGCGCCAGCTTCGGATGAAACTCGACCGCGCGGCCCATCTCGCTGCGCGGAAAGACGCACAGTTCACTATCGGCAAGAGCGACGACGTCGTGATGGGCGAAAGGTGCAAACAACTCGCCGACGAAGCCTGCCGGGTGAACGAGGGCCAGGATTCGCTCGGTCCCTTGTTCGTCCACCGTCGTCACCTTGAGCGCCCCTTTGAGCAGCGTAGCGCATGCCACGCTTTCGTCGCCGGCGGCGAACAGCATCTCGCCGCGCTTCAATGAGCGGTGACGGCCGGAACGCGCCAACTGGTCTCGCTCGCCTTCGCTGAGGACGGCGCAGGCGGCCCGATCCCGAACCGGGCACGTGTGACACTCCAGAGCCATCAGCGCAGGCTCCGCAGCAGCGAATCGATCGTCGTGTTCTGTTCCTCGACCTGGGCGGTCACGGTATTTCGCACGTCGACGATCCGCTCCAGTTCGGCCCCTTCGACAGCAGCATCGACCATCAGCCGGTCGAGATCGGCCAGCGCGATCATCGCACGGCTTCGGGCACCTTCGAGGCCGGCGATGGCGACGCTGGCGCGGGCCCAGCCGTCGCTGCCGAAGGCGGCCCCGCCGGCCGAACCGACGGTGCGGCGGGCGGAGGGTACGTCGGCAAGAAACGCCTGGTGCGCGCCAGCCGCGTCCGCGGCGAGACGCTCGAGCTGGTCCACCACCGCGGCCGGCGTGGGCGGCGGCACGTAAGGCACAGGAGGCACGGGCTCGAGCGACCCGGTCACGCGTTCCGCATCGCGCAAGGCAAGGCTCGGATACTCGCCGTCGGGCGTGGCACAGGCGGCGAGGAGCGGCACGAGCAAAAGGGCGCGGTTGAAACGCATCGTCATGCGCCTTAGCTTCGGCTCGCCGGGCTTTCCAGCGCTTCCCGTGGCGAAAAGAGCCGCTGCAAGCGTTGACAGAGACAGGTGGTTGGCCTAACGGCGGCGCACTTTCCGGTGCCCGGTTGGGCGCCTTTTTTGTCGTTCGTACGGGGGTCCCCGGCGAGGGACACAAGAACGAAACGGAATCGATGACCATGTTCGCAGTCGTGCGCACAGGCGGCAAGCAATATCGCGTCGCTGCCGGAGACAAGATCGCGGTCGAGAAGCTGGCGGGTGAAGCCGGCGACACGATCACTCTGGGCGATGTCCTGCTGGCCGGTGATGGCGAGCAGCTGGCCGAAGCTGGCAAGGTTACGGTTTCGGCCGAGATCATTGCTCAGGCGAAGAGCGAGAAGGTCGTCGTCTTCAAGAAGCGGCGCCGGCACAACTATCGCCGCAAGGCGGGCCATCGCCAGCAGATGACGCTGCTGCGCATCGTCCAGGTCGGCGACTCGAAGGCCGAGGCGCCGAAGAAGGCAGCTGCCGCCAAGACCGAGGAAGCGCCGCAGGCCGAAGCCGCCGCGCCGGTCGAAGCGAAGGAAGCCAAGGCTCCGAAGGCGGCGCCGAAGAAAGAGGCCGCGGCCGACAAGCCCGCAGCCGAGAAGAAGGCTCCGGCCAAGAAGGCGTCCAAGGAAGCGGGCGCCCCCAAGGCCGACAAAGAATAAGTCCGAGGAGTAGTTCGAGATGGCACATAAGAAAGCAGGCGGTAGCTCGCGCAACGGTCGCGATTCGGCTGGCCGTCGCCTCGGTGTGAAGAAGTTCGGCGGTCAGGACGTGATCGGCGGCAACATTATCATCCGTCAGCGCGGCACTCGGGTGTACCCGGGCGTCAACGTCGGCATGGGCAAAGACCACACCCTCTTTGCGCTTTCGGCTGGCCGCGTGCGATTCCACGCCGGTAAGCAGGGCCGCAAATACGTGTCGGTCGACATGATGGCAGAAGCTGCCGAATAATGGGATGACTCGTTGAAGGGGTCATCCACCGGGGATGGCCTCTACAGTCAATGAGTCGGATCGTTCCGACTGACGAGGGAGACGGGCCACCCCGTCTCCCTTTTCGTTTGTCTCCCTCGCAACACGGCTGTCATGCGCTCTGCTTAGGAGCGCGGGCGGAGAGGCAAGGGAGCGAGTGATGTTCGTCCGTACCGAGAGGCTGTTCCTGCGGCCGGCCTGGCTAGAAGATGCGCCCGAACTGGCGCGCGCGATGGACGACGAGCGGATCGTGCGTATGCTCGCCGATGCTCCTTGGCCTTACCACGAAGACGACGCCCGCCATTGGATCCTCGCCCAGCGCGATCCCTATCTGCCGAGCTTGCTGGTCACGCTGCCCGAGGAACGCGGCCGAATCGTCGGGGTGTGCGGCCTGAACGATGAAGATGGCGAGGTCGCCGTCGGATACTGGATCGAAGCCAGTTCATGGCGCCGCGGCTATGCCACCGAAGCCTTGCGCGGAATAATCCCGATCGCCCGGATGCTGGGGCACCGGCGGATCGTCAGCCGCCATGCGGCGGACAACCCGGCTTCCGAGCGCGTGCTGCGCAAAGCGGGTTTCCGGCCGACCGGACGTGCACGCTCGTTCCACAGCCTCGGCCGGAGCGCACGGATCGAGGCTCCCGAATACGCGCTAGAGCTGTGCAAGGCTGACGGGCCGCAAGACGCACCCATGCGACGAGCGGCCTGAGCCGGGCTCCGCCTAGGGGGCGGGAACAAATCGCTCGATGACGTCGCGCGCCAGGCGTGCGGGGCGCTTCGTCGCGGCGTCGAGGCAGCACCAGCTGCTGCTCACTTCGGCCAGAACATCTTCGCCGCGCTTGATGATCGTGCTGAAGAAGGTGCGGGCGCCTTGGACTCGCTCCGCCAGCACTTCGGCCACGATGCCGTCCTCGAGAAAAGCGGGCCTGCGGTACGAGATCTCGTGCTTGAGCGCGACCCAGAGGTGCTGGGCTACGGCTTCAGCCGGCGCGACCGTCTCCCAGTAGCGGACGACCGCTTCCTGCACCCAGCGCAGATAGACCGCGTTGTTGACGTGGCCCATGTGGTCGATGTCCGCGGGTTCGATGGTGATCGGGTGGCGGTACATCGAAGACGCTCCTATCGGCTTATCGCGGCGGCGTATTCGCTGTCATACTTGCCGATCAGCGCGCGGTCATCCTGGTTCCAGGGATGGAAGCCGGGCAGGAAATAGCTGCACCATGCGGGGAGCAGGCGCCGCAGGATGCCAGGCTTGCCGACCAGGTACCAGAGCAGTGGCCCCTTGGCGTGCCAGCCGGTGATGCCGTCCTGCGCCAGAAGCTCGGCGGCATCGCGGAAGCGGTGCGTGATGAAGCGCTTGGTTATGATCAGCATCAGCACGCTCTTCACCTTCCAGCGCTTCCAGCGGCTCCAGTCACGCGTGGCATGGAGCCAGGTATCGTAGGCGACGCCCTTGTGCTCGATCTCCTCGACCGCGTGCCAGCGCCACAGCTCGGCCTGCTCGGTTTCGGCGCCGCTGAAGTGTTCCGGATGCGCGAGGAACTCGTGAGCGAACATCGCGGTGAAATGCTCCAGTGCCATCGTCACCGCCAGCCAGCCATGCCGCGGACGCTCGTAGACCTGGGCGAGCAGCTCCTCGACGCGGCGGTCGATGTCCCGCATGTCGTAGCCGGCTTCGGTTGCGGCGCGGTTGAACGCCAGATGCTCGCGCGTGTGGTTGATTTCCTGGCGGATGAAGGCCCGGATTTCGGCCTGCAATTGCGGCGGGGCATCGTCGCGAAAAGCTTTGACCGAGTCGATGAACAGCGCTTCACCGCGTGGGAAAGTCGCCGACAGTGCGTTGAACCAGGCGGTAGCGATCGGGTCGCCCGCCGCCCACCAGCGCTCTTGCCGCGTTGCGCGGCCGAAGCGTCGGTCGCGCACGGTAATCGGCGGCGCGGAGGTCCCCGCAGGGGTGATTGGTGTATAGGCGGTCATAAGCTGCAAAAGTGGGAATAGCTTACATAGATGTCAATTAGAAAACGGATGCCGCAAGAGGAAAGCCGCCGGGCAGCGGTGGAGGCGGCGCGGACGCTGTTGATCGAGGCCGGCCCACAGGCGGTGACGCTGAAGGCCGTCGCTGCGCGAATCGGCCGGACCCACGCCAACTTGCTGCATCATTTCGGATCGGCGGCAGAGCTGCAAAAGGCGCTGGCGGTGCATCTTGCCGCCACGGTGTGCGAATCGATCGGCGACGCGGCACGGGCGGCCCGTGCCGGTATCGGCTCTCCACGCGAGATCGTCGATCTCGCCTTCGATGTCTTCGACCGCGAAGGCGGGGCTGCGCTCGCCACCTGGATGATGCTGTCGGGCAACGAAGGCGCGCTAGACCCCATTGTCGAGGCCATCCACCGCCTGATCGACGAACTCCATCCGCAGGAGCAGGGGCATGATGCCAAGCTGACCATGCACGAGACCACCCAGGCCCTGGTCCTGCTTGCGCTCGGCGACGCGCTGATCGGCGAACGGCTGGCAAAGTCGCTGGGGGTGCGGCGGGAAACCGTACGCGAGCGCGCGACGGCCATGCTGGTGACGTCGTACCTCGAAACGGGTGTGATGAACCCGGGCGCCGAACCTTAGTCTTCGCTGCCCAGCTGTAACCAGGAAGGTCGCAGTTCGGACGGAATATCCTCGCTCCGCAAGTGGTCCACGGCCAGGCCCAGCTCCGGATAGGCTGCCTTGCGCCGCTTCGCGTCGGAGCGATCCAGTGGCACTACCAGCAGGCGGCGATTGACTTTCTGCCGCCAGTTCATCCGCGCGGTGTTCTCCTGACCAACGTAGCAGCCTTTCTCGAAGGAAACGCCGTTCAGATCGGCCGCGTTGGTCTCGAGCCACAGCACGTCGCCAAGCTCCCCGCGCCCTTCCGGCACCCCCAACTTGAGACGGTGCCGCCGGTACTCATCGTCGACGGGGTGGTCCTGGTCGGACACCGCGGCGATCCAGCGCTGGCCCAAATCGGGCAAGCGAGGATCCGGCGCCCCGCCGTCGCCGACCTCGGCCTGCCAGAAGACGCCGACCGAGGGATCGACGGCGATCGAAAGCTTGCGGCGCAGTCTATAAAGGGACAGCCGCTTTGCCAGCTCTTCCGCCACCTCGGCTTCACAATCGAGCAGCAGGGCGGCTTCGCCTCCGGGCCAGACGATGAAGTCGAACAGGGCCTTGC
This sequence comes from uncultured Erythrobacter sp., assembly GCA_964439725.1. Classification (GTDB taxonomy): domain Bacteria; phylum Pseudomonadota; class Alphaproteobacteria; order Sphingomonadales; family Sphingomonadaceae; genus Croceibacterium_A. The sequence continues at coordinate 9,810 of CAYTPY010000015.1, forward strand.
CCTGGGCGGTCAAAAGCCCGGCATAGACCGGTAGCCGGCCGGTGACGTCGTTAGTGACGAGGCCCTGGAGGAACTGCGCTGCGTCCTCGGCTTCGTCTTCAGGGGTGATGCGCACCAAAGCGCGCGAGAACAGGCGTTCGTTGGCCATCGCCGCAACTTGGGCGAGGTCGGGCGATAGTCAAGCGGCGCCCTGTCCTATTCGGCCGTGTTGTGCCATGGCGGAGGGATGAAACGCCTCACCCCTGCCTCGGTTTGCCTCGATCTGGGCCTTCTACCGGCCGGATATTTATCACCCAGGACTGTGTCAGGTGTGTCAACTTTTTCAGGAATAAAGGCGGTTAGATGAACGAATCACTCGTCATTCGCCGCCCCGATGATTGGCATGTCCACTTGCGCGATGGTGACATGCTGCGCCACGTCGTCGGCCACACGGCGCGCCAGTTCGCGCGCGCCATCGTTATGCCGAACCTGACGCCGCCGGTGACCCGCGGGGCCGACGCTGCGGCCTATCGGCAGCGGATCCTGGCGGCGCTGCCCGCCGGGGCCGAGTTCACCCCGCTGATGACGTGCTATCTGACCGACACCACGGAGGCCGACGATCTGGCAGCCGGCCATGCCGACGGGATCTTCACGGCTGCCAAGCTCTATCCGGCCGGCGCGACGACGAATTCGGCCAACGGCGTCACCGACATCGGCGCCATCCGCGGCGTGCTGGAGCGAATGGCCGAAATCGGCATGCCGCTTTGCGTCCACGGCGAAGTCACCGACCCGGAAGTCGACGTGTTCGACCGCGAAGCGGTGTTCATCGAGCGCGTGCTCGCCCCGCTGCTGCGCGATTTGCCGGAACTCAAGGTCGTGTTCGAGCATGCCACGACCGAGGAGGCGGTGGCGTTCGTCGAGAGCGCCGGACCGAACGTGGCGGCGACGATCACTCCCCAGCACCTCCACATCAACCGCAATGCGATGCTGGTCGGCGGCATTCGCCCGCATGCCTACTGCCTGCCGGTCGCCAAGCGCGAGAAGCACCGGCTGGCGCTGCGCAAGGCGGCGACTTCGGGCAGCGCCAAGTTCTTCCTCGGGACCGATAGTGCGCCGCACGCGCGGGAGGCGAAGGAATCGGGCTGCGGCTGCGCTGGCATCTTCAACGCTCCTTTCGCGCTGGAGAGCTATCTCGCGGTGTTCGAAGCGGAAGGAGCGCTCGAGCACTTCGAGGGCTTCGCCAGCGAGCACGGCGCGCGCTTCTACGGGCTGCCGCTCAACGAAGGGACCGTGACCCTGAAGCGGGCGCCCATTGAGGTTCCGGCGGAGATCGCCGACGTGGTGCCGTTCCATGCCGGCGAGACGCTCGGCTGGCGATTCGCCGGTTAGGCGGGCACCGGTTCCTCGGCCTTCTTGCCGCGCAGCAGTTCCCAGGTGAACAGCGCCGCGGCGATCCAAATCAGGACGAAGCAGCCGAGCTGCGCCAGCCTGAGCTCCTGCCCGAACCAGAACAGACCGAGCAGGAACACGATGGTCGGCGCGATGAACTGCAGAAAGCCGATCACGGTGTAAGGCATCCGCCTCGCGGCGATCGCGAACCACATCAGCGGCAGGGCGGTCATCGGCCCGCTCCAGGCCACCGCCAGCGCTACATCCCACCCTTGTGCCAGCGCTGGGCCGCTGGGCGTCGCCGCATACCAACCGATGATCCCGAGCGCGGCTGGCGAGAGGATCAGCGTCTCGATCGTAAGGCCGGGCAGGGGACCGGCCGCGACAGTCTTACGCAGCAGGCCGTAGATGCCGAACGTGATCGCCATCGAGGCACTGAGCCACATCGTCGTCAGCGCCCCGATCGCCAGGATGCCGACCCCCACGCCCGCGAGCACAACCGCCGCCCATTGCAGGCGGCTCAGCCGCTCTCCCAGGAAAACAAGGCCGAGCAGCATCATCATCAGCGGCAGGATGTAATATCCCAGGCTCGCCGCATAGACGTTGCCGGTCTGGATCGCCCAGACATAGAGCCACCAGTTGATCGCCACCATGATCGCGCTGCCCAGCAGCGTCAGCAGCGCTCGCCCGTTCCGGAGCACTGCGCGCATTTCGTCCCAGCGTCGCACGGCGGTCAGCAGAACCAGACACAGCGGAAGAGTGAACAGCAGGCGCCACGCCACGAATTCGAGCGGATCCACGCTCTCGACTAGAATCAGGTAGAGGGGCATCGAGCCCCAGACCACATGCGCCCCCAGCGCGTAGGGCAGGCCGCTTCTTATCTGTGCTGATGAGTGGCTCATCGGCGGAGCGTTAGGCTCGGGCGGCAAGCCGAACAAGCGACGCAAAAAATTTGCCTTTCTGAACGGGCGAGTTGTGCTCCGTTCAGGAATCCGGGCGTAGAGATTAACCGTCCACTCGAAGTTTGGTAGGAGCCCAGACCATGAAAACGCTAATTACAAAGACCGCCCTGGCCCTGGTCGCTTCGGGCTTGGCTGTGACCGCGCTTCCCGCTGCAGCGCTCGATTTCAACACCGCCGGCTATAGCGCGGCGCCGGTCGAGGATACCTGGGAGCGGAACCGCGACCGCTATCGCGATCGGTACAACGATCGTCGCTATTACAATAACCGCGGTTACAATGCCGAGCCGGTCTATCGCGACACCCGCGTATGGCGCGGCAACGATGGCCGTACCTACTGCCGCAAGAAGAACGGAACGACCGGCTTGATCATCGGCGGTGCTGCCGGTGCGCTGCTCGGCCGTGAGATTGATGGCGGACGGGATCGGACCCTCGGCACAGTGCTCGGCGCTGCCGCCGGAGCGCTGATCGGCAAGGAGGTCGACGGCGGCACCCGCTGCCGCTGAACTCGGTAATCGGAAGGGCGGTTGCTGTTCCCCCCTTTAGCAGCCGCCGCCGGCACGGCGCTTTGGGATCGGTCTCAGAAGTGTCGCGCCAGGGCGCTCGCGGATATCCGCGAGCGCCCTGTCCGTTTAGCGAGGGCAGCCGTAAACGCTTTTGCGACGAGCTTCGGGTATAGGGACGGCATGGTCCCGCGGTTCATCTTCCACTCCATATGGCTTTTGCCGGTGCTCCTTTCAGTGGCGGCCTGCAGCAGCGAGCCGGCTGCTCCCCCGCAGCGGGAGAGCGATCCGCTCCTGACCCGCGTCCTCAATACGCCCATCACGATCGATCCGGATTTGGCCGCGATGAACCGCGCCAACAGCATCATCTCTCTGCCCCCGGACGATGGATACCTGCCCACGATCGACAATCATGCCGGAGCCATCGCCGCCGCGCGCGCCGATGCGGAGAGGTTGGTGGGGGGGCCGGGGATTATGCGCCGGGCGCCGGAAGTTGGCGAGCGTCAGTCGGCTATCCTCTTCGCTGCCGCCGAGCGTGCGGCAGGGGGCGCCTCGAAGTGCATCCAGCAGGCACAATATACGGCCCACTGGGCTGCCCGGATGCCGCCGGCCTTTCCGGTCTATCCGCGGGCGGCCGTGCAGGGGGCGGCCGGCACGGATGCTGCGGGGTGCGCGCTACGCGTGATCAACTTTGTCACACCGGTGCCCCTGAGCGAGGTGATCGACTTTTACTACACGCGGGGCCAGGCAGCGGGCTTTTCGGCCGAGCGCGGGTTAGAGGACGGCGACGACGTGCTGACCGGAGTGAAAGGCCGCGCGTCCTACATCGTCTATGCCCGGCGCCTACCGACAGGAAACACCGAGGTCGATCTGATCACCAGCGGCTAGCGGTCGCCAGAGACGCGCCGCTCCTCGCGAAAGCCTACGCCGACGCTGGCGCGTGGCTGATCCATCTCGGTACTGGCGACAGGGTAGGCGCAATAGTCGGCGGCATAGAACGCGGCCGGACGGTGGTTGCCGGACAGCCCAATGCCGCCGAACGGCGCCGACGAGGAAGCGCCGCTTGTCGGCCGGTTCCAGTTGACGATTCCGGCTCGTATGTTGGCCCAGAACCGATTGTATTCCTGAGGACTGCCGCCGACCAGAGAAGCGGCGAGGCCGAACCGGGTGTTGTTCGCCTCGGCAATTGCTTGGTCGAAATCATCCACGCGGATGACTTGCAGTAGCGGGCCGAACAGCTCGACGTCGGGCCGGTCGGCCATGGCGGTGGTGTCGATCAGGCCCGGCGTGACGAAGGGCAGCTCACCGTGCGGCCGCCGCATATGAGCGATCGCCTTGCCGCCGTGCGATAGCAGGTACAGGAAGCTTTCGGTCAGTTGATCGGCGGCGTCGGCGTCGATGACCGGTCCCATGAACGGGGCCGGTTCGTCGAACGGGGCGCCGACGATGATGCGGCTGGTAAGCTTTTTCAGCTCGGCTACTGTCTCGTCGTAGAGGCTCGCCTTGACGATCAGCCGCCGCGCCGCGGTACAGCGCTGCCCGGCGGTGGTGAAGGCGGATTGAACGACGATGACCGCAGCATCCAAGATCTTCGGCGTATCCCAGAGCACCAGCGGGTTGTTACCGCCCATCTCCAGTGCGACGATCTTGCCCGGGTTGGTCGCGAGCTTGCGGTTGATGGCGATGCCGACTTGCGCCGACCCGGTAAAGAGAACCCCGTCCACCCCTTCATGAGCGACCAGCGCTTTGCCCTCGTCCGCACCGCCAATGAGAAGTTGCACGACATCGGGCGCGATCCCTGCGCGATGAAAGCAACCGAGCAGGAATTCGCCGGTCGCAGGCGTTTTCTCACTCGGTTTGAGGATCACCGCGTTACCGGCGATCAGTGCCGGAACGATATGTCCGTTCGGCAAGTGAGCAGGGAAGTTGAACGGGCCGAGAACTGCCATCACGCCGTGCGGCTTGTGGCGAACCGCGGCCGTTCCCTGTAGCGCGCTGTCGAGCCGCCGCTGCCCCGTTCTCTCAGCGTAAGCGCGTATCGAGATTTCGACTTTGGCAATGACCGATTCCACTTCGCCGCGCGCTTCCCACAAGGGCTTGCCGGTTTCGCGCGCGATCAACTCGGAAAAGGCGTCCTGTGCCTTGCGCACTTCGTTCGCGAAGCGCCGCATCAGTTCGATGCGGGTGGCGAGTGGCTGGGCTGCCCATTGCGGCCAGGCGCCGCGGGCGCGCATGACTGCTTCGTCGACGTCGCCGATCGGTCCGCGCCACAGCTCGGCTCCGGTGGCGGGCTCGTAGGAAATGATCTCGGCTTGGCTCACGGGCAGTCGACGGTCTCGCTTCCGGGGATGCCGAAAGGCCTTACCCACAAAGTCTTAATCGCGCCAACCCGCGATAGTTTCATGTGTTAGTGTTCGCGTGCCGGGTGGCAGAAGCGGAGCGCCGTTTCGGGAAATCGGCCGCCGTCAGGTATCAGCCGGCCGGTCCGGCTAGCCGAGGATCGGAGTGTCGGGGCGATAGGGGGCAGCTTGCGGTTCGGCGCGCATCCTCTCATTAGTGGGGCTGCTGGACCGGGGGAAACGAGCCGACCATGTCAAAGAGCGCGCCCGCTTATACTCAGGGCGAGTGGACGAGCGCCGACGGGCTGATTCTGCGTTACAGGGAGTATTCCGGTCCGGCCGATCGCCTGCCCGTGCTGTGCATCCCGGGGTTGACCCGCAACAGCCGCGACTTCGAACCCCTCGTGGAAGCGTTCGCCGGCGAACGGCGGTTCATCTGCCCCGACCTCAGGGGGCGAGGGCGAAGTGACTATGCGAAGGACACCGCGACTTATCGTCCGATGCAATATGCCGAGGACATCCTCGGCGCGCTCGACTGGCTCCAGATCGACCGGGCGGTCATGGTCGGGACCTCGCTCGGCGGTATTGTCATTTTGCTACTCGCCACCCTGGCGCCGGAACGGATCGCGGCGGCTGCGCTCAACGATGTGGGGCCCGAAGTCGAAGCGAAGGGGCTCGACCGGATTCGCGATTATGTCGGCCTCGGCCGCAGCTATTCCACCTGGATGCATGCGGCGCGCGGTCTGAAGGTCCAAGCAGGGCAAGCCTACCCCGATTTCGAAGTGACCGACTGGTTGCAGATGGCCAAGCGGCTGATGGCCGTGGGCCCCGGCGGGCGCATTGCTTTCGATTACGATATGAAGATCGCCGAGCCGTTCCATGATCCGGCCGGGGCCGTTCCGGAAACGGACCTGTGGCCTGCCTTCCGCGCACTTTCCGGGCGGCCGGTGCTGGTGCTGCGCGGAGAGATGTCGGACATCCTCTCTGCCACGACGGCGGCGCGGATGGCGCAGGAGATCCCGCAGGTGGAGGCCGTTACGGTACCGCGAACCGGGCATACCCCGACGCTCGAAGAGCCGGCTGCACGTGCGGCGATCGGACGTTTATTGGCGAGAGCGGCATGAGCACCCCACGGACAACCCCGCGTATCCTGCATGTGCATTCGACTTTCGATGCCGGCGGCAAGGAAGTGCGCTGCGCGCGCCTGATCAACGCCTTTGGACGGAATGCGGAGCATGCCATCGCCGTGGGCGATCCGGCCCAACGCGGAGCCGCGGCGTTGCTGGACAAGCAGGTCAAAGTCACGTGGCCCGCCTTCCCATCGCTGGTTGGCAAGCCTCTGCCAGGTCGCCTCAAGCGCCTTGCGGAAGCGATGGCGGGCTATGACCTCATCTGCACGTACAACTGGGGCGCGATGGATGCGGTTATGGCGCACACCCTGTTCGCTGACGTCTACAAGCTGCCGCCGCTGGTTCATCACGAGGACGGCTTCAACGAAGACGAGGCGGACGGTCTCAAGCGCAGCCGTAATTTCTATCGGCGGATTGCTCTTGGCCGCACGGCCGCGCTGGTCGTCCCGTCGCGGACGCTGGAGCGGGTCGCGCTGGAAACCTGGATGCAGCCGCGCACCCGGGTTCGCCTGATCCCCAACGGCATCGACCTGCGCGCTTTCGCTAAGCCGCCGAAGCGCGATGCGCTGCCGCGCGTGATCAAGCAGAAGGGTGAGTTCTGGGTTGGAACGCTGGCCGGCCTTCGCAAGGTCAAGAACCTGCCTGCGTTGGTCCGCGCCTGCGCGGCCCTCCCGGACGAGTGGCAGTTGGTTATCGTCGGCGAAGGGCCTGAGCGGGGGGCGATCCTCGCCGAAGCCGAGGCTCGCGGCATTGAGCACCGGGTCCACTTGCCCGGCTTCATTGCCGAACCCGCCAAGGCCGTGGGCCTGTTCGACGTGTTCGCGCTGTCCTCCCATTCCGAACAGTTTCCGATCTCGTTGGTGGAAGCAATGGCGGCGGGGCTGCCCGTGGCTGCCCCTCGGGTCGGCGACGTGGCAGCGATCGTGGCTAGCGAGAATGGACCTTATCTCTGTGAGCCTGGCGACGAAGCCGCGCTCAGCGCCGCTATTGCGGCGCTTGCGGGTGACCTCGCTCTGCGCGAACGCATCGGCCGGGCCAACCGCGCGAAAGCCACGGCCGAGTACGACGAACGCAACATGATCGAACGCTACCGCGCGCTTTATTGGAGCCTGATGGGGCGAAAGTAGCGCCCGCCCGGCTTCATCGGCCATTCACCGCGCAGGGGACAGGCTCCCACTCGGCAATTGAAAAGGCGCGTCCTTCCGCTAAACAGCGCCCGCACAGGTTAACAGCACCAGAAAGCTATAGTGGCCCTCCCACCCAATTCAGACAAGTTGCCCGTCGATCCAGCGTCCTCCCGCCGCGCGGCCGAAGAGGAAGTGTTCAGGCGCGAGGTGGACGAAGCTGTTCGGCAAGACCAGCTGAGCACCATAGCCAGGCGCTACGGCTTGCTGATCGCCGGCGGCCTGGTTCTGAGTCTCGCAGCGTTCGGCGGCTATCTGTTCTGGCAGGATCAGCGGGAAGGGCGGCTCGAAGGTCTCTCGGAGCAACTAATCACCTCGTTCGACAAGCTCGAGGCAGGGCAAATCGAAGCGGCCGACGGCGATCTGGCTGCCCTCAGCGAAGAGGCCGGCGGCGCTACGGCAGCCTCGGCGAAGCTGGCGCGCGCCGCGATAGCATTACGGGACAATCGCCGCCAGGAAGCTTTGGGTTTGTTCGACGAGATCGCAGCTGATGCCGATGCGCCGCAGCCCTATCGCGATCTCGCCACGGTGCGTTCGGTTGCCGCGCAGTTCGATGATCTGCAGCCGCAAGAGGTCATCGATCGGCTGAAGACACTCGCAACACCTGGGAACCCTTGGTTCGGCAGCGCCGGCGAGTTGGTCGCCATGGCTTACCTCAAGCAGAACCAGCCGGATCTGGCCGGCCCTCTTTTCGCAGCGGTGGCGCAGGACGAAACCGCCTCTCAATCGCTTCGCTCGCGCACCCGGCAGATGGCTGGACTCCTGGGTGTCGACGCCGTCGAGGACGTCGACCAGACTTTGGCCGAGATGCGCCAGGAAAGCGATGCCTCCGCCGCAGCTGCTCCGGCGGCGCCGGCACAATGAGGATGCTCCGATTAATGGAACAAGCTTCGCCCCGGCGGGCCCGTTTGGGGCTCCGCTCGCTGATACTGCCACTGATGCTGGTTGGGCTCAGCGCCTGCGGCACATTGGGAATCGGCGGTAGCAAGGACGAGGCGGCCACTCCGACCATCGGCAACCGCAGTCCTATTCTTTCGCGTATTGCCAGCGAAGTGACGGCGGATCCGACGCTCGCCAATGTCGCAGTCGTTCTGCCGCCGCCGCAGACCAATGTGGATTGGCCGCAAGCAGGCGGCAATGCCGCCAAGGCGCCGGGTCACGCTACCCTCAGTGCCACGCCGACGCGTATCTGGACCGCCACGATCCAAGGCAGCAATCCGCGTCGCCGGCTCGCTTCGGCACCGGTGGTCGGCGGCGGGGCGCTCTTCGTGGTCGATACCGCGGGCGACGTGCACGCTTTCGATGCCGCGACGGGCGCACGCCGCTGGACGCACCGCATCGAGGTCGAACGTGCCATGCGCGATTCCACGTTCGGTGGCGGCGTCAGCTTCGCCGAGGGCCGGGTCTATGCCACTAACGGCGCCGGGGACGTGGTTGCGCTCGATGCGCAAACGGGATCGGAGGTCTGGCGTGTTCGTCCGGCGGGTCCGCTGCGTGGGGCGCCGACGATCGCGTTCAACACTGTCTATGTCATGACCCAGGACAACCAGATCCACGCGCTCAGCGCGCAGGACGGATCCCTGGTTTGGCAGGAAGTTGCCGCCGGTGGACAGTCCGGCGTGTTCGGCGTCGCCGCTCCGGCGGCGGGTCAGGGCACGGTGATCGCGGGCTATTCGTCCGGAGAGCTGGTCGCCTATCGCTACGAGAATGGCCGAAATCTCTGGTCCGACGCGCTCTCGCGGACGTCGATCTCCACGCAGGTCGGCGCGCTGACCGACGTTGATGCCGATCCGATCATCGACAATGGCCGCGTCTATGCGCTCGGCCAGGGTGGCCGCATGGCGGCCTACGAGCTCGTCACCGGCCAGCGTATCTGGGAGCTGACGCTCGCGGGCATCTCGACACCTGCGATTGCCGGCGAATGGCTCTTCACGCTTACCGACGATTCGCGCTTGCTGGCGATTGCACGGACGACCGGGCGCGTCCGCTGGGTCACGCAGTTGGAGCGCTGGCGTAACCCACGCAACGAGACCGGCCCAATCTTCTGGACGGGCCCTGTACTGGCCAGCAATCGTTTGTGGATCGCAAGCTCCGAGGGCGAAGTGCAATCTGTCGACGTGACGACGGGCGAGGCGACCCCGTTCACTGAACTTCGCAGCTCGGTATCCCTGCCGCCGCTGGTGGCGAATAACACGCTCTACATCCTCGACGACGGCGGCCGGGTTACCGCCTGGCGCTGATCGCGTTGCCGAGCAGGAGCAGCGGTGACTGCGCTGTTCCGAACGTAGGATTACCGCCCCTTTAACTCTTGCCAGTTAAGTGGGCGGCATGAGCGCGCCTTCACCGGTACCGACGCGGCTTCCGCCGAGCGACGTATCGCCATGGGTCGGCTTGGTGGGTCTGGTCACGCTGTTCGGATGGATCGCTTTCGCGCGAATGTGGCCGCGGCTCGTCGAAACGTTCGGCATCCCCGTTCCCGCCGAACCGCTTTCAGGACCGCATTCTGCGCTGCTGGCAATGATCCTGGCTGGGCTCGCCATGGCGGCCTGGTCTGTGCTGGTCGAGAAAGTCCATCGCCGGCCGTCGACGGGCATTGACTGGAAGCGCTCGCGATCCTTGGCTGCGGTGCTCGATATATCGATCACCAAGCTTGTCGGCCTTTGGATGACCTGGCTGATCATCGGCGCCTTCTACGCGCTCGGCCGCTGGTACTGGGATGGGCAATACCTATTCGCGATGCGGGTCATCGCCATCGCTGCGGGCCCGATGGTTATTCTGTCGGCGCCCTATATCCTGTGGATCGACCGGCATCTGATAGAGCCGCGCGATCATGCCTGGCACTTCGGCGCCATGCTGATGGGACGCGAGGCGTGGGACATCGAGGAGGTCAAGCGGCACTGGCGTGCGTGGATCATCAAGGCGTTCTTCGGTGCTTTCATGATCTCGATCTTGCCCGCAGGCTTCGCGCACATCGTGGAAGCCGACTTGGAAACGATAGCTGGCAGTCCGGTTCGAGCGGGAGTTCTGCTGTTCGAGCTCTTGTTCCTGATCGACGTGCAGATCGGCACGGTCGGCTACCTGTTCACTCTCCGGCCGCTGGACGCCCATATCCGCAGCGGCAATCCCTTCCTTTCGGGCTGGGTTGCGGCGCTGATCTGCTATCCGCCGTTCGTTTACGCCTTTATCGGGCAGGGCGGGATCATGCAGTACGAGTACGAGACCGCAGACTGGGCCCATTGGTTAGCAGGCAACGAGCCGGTGTTGTGGGTGTGGGCGGGCTGGCTGGTCTTCCTGACCGCAATCTACGCCTGGGCGACGGTCGCGTTCGGCCTTCGCTTCTCGAATCTTACGTACCGCGGGGTGCTCACCCATGGGCCCTATCGCTTCACGCGCCACCCGGCTTACTTGTCGAAGAACCTGTTCTGGTGGTGTTCGGCGATGCCCTTCCTGGTCACGAGCGGCTCGGTGATCGAAGCCGTTCGCAACACGGCGTTCCTCGCCTGCGTCAGCGGTATTTATTACTGGCGCGCGCGGACCGAGGAAGCGCATCTCCTCGCCGAAGATTCCAAGTACCGCGCCTATCACGCCTGGATGGCGCGGCACGGGCCGATCACCGCGCCGCTAGCGCGTCTGTTCGACAAGGTGGCTCCGGCGCGGCGGCAAGTGCAGCCCGCGGAATAGTCAGGCGTTGCCCACTACAAGGCAGCCCAGCGCTACCAGGAGCCCCGCGACGCGATTGGAACGGAAGCGGGCGAGTGGATTGTCGGGGTCTGCAGGATCGAGCGTCAACGCCTGCCACATGAGGTGCAAAGCTGCGGGAAGCAGCGCCAGCAGCGCCACCCAGTCCTGCCGCAGTAGCCAGAACGCCAGGCCCCAACCCGCCAGAGCCAGTCCATAAAAGGCGATTACGCCGGCCTTCACGCTCTCCCCCAGCCGCAAAGCACTGGAACGGATGCCAACCAGTGCATCGTCCTCCCGGTCCTGCAGCGCGTAGATTGTGTCGTAGCCCATGCACCAGAAGATCGAGCCGGCGTAGAGCGCCAGCATCACGTCGAGGTGGTCGGTGCGCAGAGCCGTCCAGCCCACCAAAGCTCCCCAGGTAAAGACCAGCCCGAGCCAGGCTTGCGGCCACCAGGTAATGCGCTTCATGAAAGGGTAGGCCGCGACCAATGCCAGGCTGGCCAGTGCCACCAGTTGCGCTTCCCAGCGCAACTGCAACAGGACGATCAAGCCCACTGCGCATAGAGCAAGCAGCCATGCCCATGCTGTCTTGCGGCTGACCCGTCCGCTGGCGACCGGGCGGCTCGCGGTGCGCGCCACTTGCCGATCGAGGTCTGCATCGACGATGTCGTTATAGACGCATCCGGCCCCGCGCATGGCGATGGCACCGAGCAGCAGCCACAGCAGAAGCTGCCATTGCAAACCCGCTCCGGTGAGCCAGACACCCCAGGCACAGGGCCAGAACAGAAGCCACCAGCCGATCGGCCGGTCGAAGCGCGCTAGTTGAGCGAGATCACGCGGCAGTTGCGGCAGCCGCGCCACCAGGCCGCGATGTTGGCTGTCGGGGACGATGGCTTCACTCATGGCGCAAGGTCTAGCTTGCCCAGCCCAGGCCGTCATCCCTCCCCGACCATCTCCCGGATGACGATCTCGCACCGGCGAGGTATGGGCGAGAGATGCCCAAACATCAGAAGGGTCTTGCCGCGGCGTTCCGCCACGAACGGCATGCGGCGCCCCACCTTGCAGCGGGGAAGGCGACCTTGCCGATGTACGCGCTCGAAAATCGGAAGGAAAACGCCTGATGCCTGCGACTCCGGCTTGGCCCCCGCGGAGCGCACCGCGGCTGTTCGTCGGCGACCCGCTTGCCGCCGGTTCCGAAGTCAGGCTCCATGGAACCCAGGCCCACTACCTGCTGCGCGTGATGCGCGTGAAACCGGGCGACGCGGTCATCCTGTGCGACGATGTCACGGGCGAATGGGCAGCCGAAGTCGGAGAAACCGCGAAACGGGACCTCACCCTCCTGGCACGCGAACATCTCCGCCCCCGTGAGGACGTGCCGGACTTCTGGCTGTGTGCCGCGCTGCTGAAGAAGGACCGGTTCGATCTTGTGCTGGAGAAAGCCACCGAACTCGGAGCGCGGAATATTCAACCCGTGCTGGCACGCCGCTGTGTCGCCGACAAGCTCAACCTAGAGCGGGGTCGCATGCTGGTGACCGAAGCCGCCGAGCAGTGCGCCCGTACTGCACTGCCGGAGCTGGCCGAACCCGCTAGGCTGGAGGCGCTGCTGCGCGGCTGGCCCGCTGATCGCACGCTGTACTTTGCCGATGAGCTTGGCGGTCAGCCGGCGGCAAAAGCCTTCGCCGCCAATCCTGGCCCCGCGGCTTTACTGATCGGCCCAGAAGGGGGCTTCGACGATTCCGAGCGCGCCGCGGTTCGGGCATTGCCGCAGGCGCGGCCGATCAGCCTCGGTCCGCGAATTCTGCGGGGCGAGACCGCAGCGATGGCTGCTACGGCATTGTGGATGGGCGTAGCCGGCGACTGGTAGCACCTGCGCGCACTTTGCGCTGGCGCGGGTGTCGCGGCTCGCCTAACGGCCCCGGCATGAGCACGCGCACCGGGCCGAGCGGGGAAGAAGAGCGGATCGAACGGCGCGAGCAACTCGTCGCGCCATTGCACGCCGGAGAGAAGCCGCCTGAGCGCTGGCGCATCGGCACCGAGCACGAGAAGCTCGTGTACAAGCGCGATGACCGCCGTGCCCCCAGCTACGATGAGCCCGGTGGAATCCGCGACATTCTGCTGGAGCTGCGCCAGTTCGGCTGGGAGCCGGTCGAGGAAGGTGGGAAGGTCATCGCGATGAGCGGCGCCGACGGCACCGTCAGCCTGGAACCCGCTGGCCAACTCGAGCTGTCCGGCGCTCCGCTCGAGAACCTGCACCAGACCTGCGCCGAAACCGGTCGTCACCTCGACCAGGTAAAGGCGGTGGGCGAGAGCTGCGGCGTCGGCTTCCTCGGGCTCGGCATGTGGCCCGACAAGCGGCGAGACGAGCTCCCGGTCATGCCGAAGGGCCGGTACGGCATAATGCTGCGCCACATGCCGACGGTCGGCGGCCTTGGGCTCGACATGATGCTGCGCACCTGCACGATCCAGGTGAACCTCGACTACCGCTCCGAAGCGGACATGGCGAAGAAGTTCCAGGTCGGTCTGGCGCTACAGCCGCTCGCGACCGCACTGTTCGCCAACTCGCCATTCACCGAAGGCAAGCCGAACGGCTTCCTCTCCTATCGCAGCCATATTTGGTCGGACACCGACCCGCACCGTACGGGCATGCTGCCGTTCGTGTTCGAAGACGGTTTCGGCTACGAGCGCTATGTCGACTACATGCTCGACGTCCCGATGTACTTCGTCTTCCGCGACGGCAGGTACATCGACGCTGCCGGGCAGAGCTTCCGCGATTTTCTCGAAGGCAAGCTGCCCGCGCTGCCGGGCGAGCTGCCAACCGAGAGCGACTGGATTGACCACCTGTCGACCGCATTTCCCGAAGTCCGCCTAAAGAGCTTCCTCGAGATGCGCGGCGCGGATGGCGGCCCGTGGAATCGCATCTGCGCGCTGCCGGCGTTTTGGGTGGGCCTGCTCTACGACGATGCCGCGCTCGAAGCCGCATGGGCCTTGGTCAAAGACTGGACGATGGAAGAGCGCGAGGCGCTCAGGAACGCGGTGCCGAAGCTTGCGCTCGAGGCGCCGCTTCCCGGCGGTGGCCGGCTACTCGACCTTGCTCGGGAAGTGGTCGAGATATCCCGCCAAGGCCTCGTCTCACGCAACCGCCTCAACTCCAGCGGCGACAGCGAAGCCGGCTTCCTCGAGCCGCTTCAGGAGATCATCGAAAGCGGCAAGGTGCCCGCCCAGCGCTTGCTCGACAAGTTCCACAGCCAGTGGGGCGGTGACATATCTCGGGTCTACGAAGAAAGCTTCTGAGCGACTGGCGGGAGCGGCCTGGGCGTTGCCGCTTCGGCCAAATAGAGGTACATTCCGCGAATGGCTTTCGGCGTCCTTTCCTCGCTCTTGTTCCTCGCGACGCTATCGGGGCCGACGGTCGAGCTCCTCGGCGATCAGCGTTTTCGGGTGGTGGTCGTACTCGACGACGCCAGCGCGCGCGGGACCTTGGCCGCGCAGGATGCCATCGCCAGCAAGGCTCACGAGACGTGCCGCGGCCGAGGAACGGCGATCTCCGAAGGCGAGGTCCGTGTCGAGGACGCGGCGCCGGTACAGCCAGGCCGCCGAGCCTACGAGGTGTCCGAGAACTACCTCTGTGCCCAGGTCTGGGATCAACCCGCCAGGCGCCCGGGCAACTGAACCGCTTGGCGCCGAACAGAGCGCGCCAAAGGCTGAACTGACTAAGCGTAGGGAGCTTTCTCCACCTTGTGCCGTTAGCGAGGGGAAAGGAGATACACATGTTGCTTAAACTCGCCGCGCTCGGAGCCATCGGTTATGCCGGCTACAAATATCTCGAAAAGAACGGAAAGCTCTCGTCTGACAGCGGAAGCGGTTCGAACTTCGGCCGCCAGGGTGCTTCGGGTAGCGAACCCAACATGAGTGACCCGCAAGTGGCGCTCGCCGGCGGTCCGCTTAGCGAGCAGGCGCGGGTCGTAGAAAGCGGCCGGTCATTGCCCTCCTGAAGCAGGCTATTCAGCCGCCAGCAGTTCCTCGGCCGCACCCAGGTCGACGCTGACGAGGCGGCTGACGCCTTTCTCGACCATGGTCACGCCAAACAGCCGGTGCATGCGGCTCATGGTTACAGCGTTGTGCGTAACGATGAGATAGCGCGTGTTCGTTTCGCGGACCATGGCGTCGAGAAGGTCGCAGAACCGGTCGATATTGGCATCGTCCAGCGGCGCATCGACTTCGTCCAGAACGCAGATCGGTGCCGGGTTGGTCAAGAACAAGGCGAAGATCAGCGCGATCGCAGTCAGGGCCTGTTCGCCGCCCGATAGTAGTGTGAGCGACTGCAGCCGCTTGCCTGGCGGCTGGGCATAGATCTCCAGCCCCGCTTCGAGCGGATCATTCGAATCAACCAGCGCCAGATGCGCCTGGCCGCCTTCGAACAGCCGTGTGAACAAATGGCGGAAGTGGGTATCCACTTGCTCGAACGCTGCGCGCAGCCTGTCCCGCCCTTCGCGATTGAGGTTGCCTATCGAGCCGCGTAGGCGGTTGACGGCCTCGACCAGTTCCGCCTGTTCTCGGGCGCTGGCGCCATGCTCGTCTTCTATCCGGGCCAGTTCCTCGGCCGCGACCAAGTTCACCGGCCCAATCCGCTCACGGTCGGCGACGAGACGATCCATCGCGGCCGACTCCTGGCTGGCGGCGGCGATCTCTGGAGGAGCGAAACCGAAACGGCTTGCTAGGACAGGCGGAGGGCACTGGAAGCGCTCGCCCGAAATTCGCGCCATCTCTTCGCGCCGCGATTCTTCGTTCTCGGCGCGCGCAGAGGATCCGGCGCGTTCCTCGCGCCTATTGGCAAGCATTTCGTTAGCCGCTGCCAGCTTGGCATCGGCGGCGCGGGCCGCTTCCCCGGTTTGAACCACGGCGGCTTCGGCGGCAGCGAGTTCGGCGGAAAGCCGTTGCCGCACGGCCTCGCCACCTTCGGTCTGGCGCATCAGCGCAGCAGGCTTGGCCGCAACGACGGCCCGTTCCTCGGCGATTTCATCGAAGCGCCGGCTCATTTCGCTCAGGCGGCGAGCCGCCTCGCCCGCGCGCGCTTCCCAGCTCTTCATGTCCGCGCGCTGGGCCGCCACCCGCTCGCGGCCGACGGCGAGTGCCTGATCGTGCGCGGCCAGTGTGGCCATGGCCGCCTGCATGGCACTGCGGGCTGTTTCGTGCTGGCCTTGCGCCGCAGCGAGCGCGACGCGGCCGCTCTCCGGATCGGGCAGGGCCGCGCATTTGGCCTCAGCGGCAGCAAGTTCCGTCTCCGCCTGCTGGCGCTGCTGGGCCAAGTCGGCTTCCGCCCTGGCAAGCTCCTCGCGACGGGCGGCGAGCCGCTCCCGCGCCGCTTCCGCCTGATCGAGCGCGCGTAGCGCCTGGCGTTCGGTTTCGGCCGCTTCGTTGGCCGCGCGCTCTAGCGCGACCAGAGAGCGCTGCAGCTCCACGAGCTCTTCTTGCGCCTGCCGCTGGGCTGCTTCAGCCTGGATCGCGGCCTCGCGTTTGGGGGGCAGTGCGGCGTCGAGTTCGACAAAACGGTTCTCCGCCTCAAGGCGCGCCGCTTCCGCAGCACCTTCGCCCCGCGCGACGAACCCGTCCCACCGGCGAAGGGCGCCGGCACGGGTCACCAGCCATTCGCCCGGGCCGAGGTGGCGGCCATCGTCTGCATCGGTGGCGTGCACCAGCGCCAGCCGTGCCGCCAATTCAGGCGGACAGCTCCGGACATGCCGGGCGAGGCTGTCCGGTACCGGGGAGGGGGCGGTGGCTCCGGTCCAGAACCGGCCTTCGGGCTCACCGGCAGGCGCGCCGAGTGACGCCTTCGCATCGCGGCCGAGTGCCGCCGCCAGGGCTCGCTCGTATCCTGGCTCCGCCGCCACCCGATCGAGCGCCGCCGGGAGACCGTGCTTGCCGGCCGCCTGCCGTGCCCGCGCCTCACGGTCGCGATTGAGGCCCTGCCATTCGCGCTCGATCCCGGCCAGTTCGGCGCGAGCGGTGGCTAGAGTGCTCGCGGCATCGTCGCGGGCGGCCGCGAGGGTTTCCTTGCGTGCCTGCTCGTCGGCGATCGCCTGCCGCGCGCGCGCTTGCGCGGCCGTGGTTTCCTGCAGGCGCTGTCGAGCGGCTTCTACGGCCTGCTCGGTATCGCCTTGCGCGGCGAGGGCGCTGCGTTGGTCGGCGATCCGCCGCGCCTCCCCGTCGAGCCGTGCCAGCCGCGATCGGGCCTGAGCTACTTCAGCTTCAGCGACCCGCCACTCCGCTTCTACCCCGGCATGGTCTGCCGTCGCTTTGGCAAGCGCCAGTTCGGCGGTGCGAGAGGCGCGCTCAGCGTCCTCACTGCGGCGGACGAACTCCGGGCGCTGGGCTTCGTCGGCTGCCAACGCGGCTTCACCTGCGGCGAGGTCTTGCTCGAGCTTCTTGAGCGCCTCGGCCGCATCGTGCGTCATCCGGTCGGCTTCAAAGCGGTCCTCCTCGAGCCGTTGCTTCTGCCGATCGAGATCGGCCAGCCGCTGCTCGGCCGCTTCGAGCTGGCTGGAAAGCGCTGCCATCCGGTGGCCGTGCGCGCTGGCGTCGTCGCGGCGATCGGCCAGTTCCTCACGCGCGTCCGCGAGCTTCTTGGCCAGTTCGGCTTGCGCCTTCTGCGCTTCCTGCGCTGCGTTCTGCGCCGCCGCCACGCGGGCCTCAGCTTCCTTGGCCTGGATTCGCGCTGTATCGGCCGCCGCAGCCGCATCGCGCCAGCGCGCGAATACCAGCCGCGCCTCCGCGTGCTGGATTTTCTCCGACAGCGCCTTGTAGCGTTCGGCCTGCCTAGCCTGTCGGCGCAGCGACGCGATCTGGCTGTCGAGCCCAGCCATCAGGTCTTCGAGGCGGGCCAGGTTGCCTTCCGTTTGCCGCAGCTTGCCCTCCGCGTCGCGTCGGCGGACGTGGAGCCCGGCAATGCCGGCGGCTTCCTCCAGCATCATCCGCCGCTCGGCCGGCTTGGCGGCAATCACTGCGGCGATCTTGCCTTGGCTGACGAGGGCGGGAGAGTGGGCGCCGGTCGCTGCGTCGGCGAAGACCAGCGCCACGTCCTTGGCCCGAACATCGCGGCCGTTGACACGATAGGCGCTGCCGGAGCCGCGCTCGATCCGCCGCGTAACCTGCAGCTCCTCACCCTGGTCGTCCACGGCGTCGAGAACGACTTCGGCGAAATCGCGCGGCGGACGCTGCGCGGTTCCGGCGAAGATCACGTCGTCCATCCCGCCGGACCGCATCGATTTCGCCGATGTCTCGCCCATCACCCAGCGGAT
Source organism: uncultured Erythrobacter sp. (assembly GCA_964439725.1). Taxonomy (GTDB): domain Bacteria; phylum Pseudomonadota; class Alphaproteobacteria; order Sphingomonadales; family Sphingomonadaceae; genus Croceibacterium_A. The sequence continues at coordinate 28,269 of CAYTPY010000015.1, forward strand.
GGCTTCGAGCAGGTTGGATTTGCCGCAGCCGTTGGGGCCGACGACGCCGGTCAGACCCGGTTCGATGCGCAGCTCGGCCGGCTCGACGAAGCTCTTGAAGCCCGAAAGCTTGAGCTTCCTTATCTGCATCGCGGCCGGGCTGTCATCGGGCGTGCGTTACCTCTGCGCTCCCGCCGCCTGCAATGCGGCTTCGACTTCACTCCAGCGCGAACCGTCGAGACGCCGGCCGTTCAGGAAGAAGGTCGGTGTGCCGGTGACGCCGAGTTCGTCCGATTGTGTCGTAGAGTTTTGGGCGATCTGGCGGGCCTGTTCGGTATCGGCCAGGCACTGCATCGCCTGGTCGCGGCTCACTCCGCGCGCGGCGAAGAAGTCGAGTAATCCGCTAGCTTCGGCGATGCGCTGGAACCGCTGTGCCTCCGGCGCCTGCATCGCGGCTGTCATCGCCGCCTGATCCTGTTGTGCGCGGTCGATGATCGTGTTCAGATTGGCCCAAGCATCCTTCGCCAGCGGATGAAACGCCGTGGGCTCGCCGCAGCGGACCATCATCGCCAGCGTCAGGTCGAGCGGATCGTGGATCTGGTTGCGGATTTCGAAACTGACCACCCCGCTTTCGACGAACTCATCGATTTGGCCAGCCGACTCCTGCGCGAAATTGGCGCAGGCGCCGCAGGTGTGGCTGGCATATTCGACCAGCTTGATCGGCGCGTCGGGATTGCCGACCACGTTGCCTCCCTCGGGTGTGACCGCCGCTGTTTCGGTCCAGCTCTGGCCGGCCGGTGCCTCTATCGGATCGATCGGGTCCCCGCTGACGGCTCCTTCTTCGCCCGATCCGCAAGCGGCAAGGGCGAGCGCCAGCGGCGCGGCTAGAGCTGTGAAAAGAACTCGGCGAGACTGCAGCATTCGGCGATTCCTTTGAGAAGGATGAGTGGAGGCTAACCGAAGGGTATGGCCTGTAGAAGCGCGGGGCAGCTGTTTCCACAGCTATGCCCACGGCGCAACCGTGTGGGGTTACTGAAATTCCTTGAGCTGGCGCTCGAGCGCCGCCCAGGAGTGGGTGCCCGGCATGACCACGCCGTTGATCGAGAAGCTCGGCGTGCCGCTGATCCCCGGCCGAGCCCACTCCTTGGCGGAAATCTCGGCGAGGCGCCGCGCCAGGGCATCGTCGGCCAGGCACCGATCGATGTCTGCCCGGCGATAGCCGCGCCGCTCCATGATGGCGTAGAAGCCGAAGTCGCTGGCGATGGCGCGGCGACCGGCGGCGCCTTCGGTGGTCCAACGTTGCCGCTGAGACGAGCTGACCTTGCCAAGGGGCTCGATCCATTGCGGCTGCCTGACAAGGAAGGCGGAATGGTTGCCGGGGAACTTGGCGGTCTCGCCGCAATTGACCAGCAGACCGACGGTCAGGTCGACCGGATCGCGCACCATGTGCCGGATTTCGACGTTGACTCGGCCCGGCGCGAGATAGCTCTGTTTGATCGGCGCTTCGCTCTGGCGGGTGAACTCCGCGCAATGCGGGCAAGTGTAGCTGATGAACTCGACCAGCTTCGTCTTGGCCTCCGGGTTGCCGATGCGGTGACCAAGCTCGGTCTTGGCGACCACGGTGTCCCAATTGGTCCGTGTCGTGCTCGAACCCGCTGCTGCGCTCAGCATCGTGGCCGAAGCGAGCAGCACGGCCGCCTTGACGATCTTGCCCACTTTCACGCCTCACCCTCCTTCGTGCCAAGGCTGCGCGCGAGCGATTCCAGCACGGTACGCAGCTCCGGATCGCCGATATCGCGCAAAGAGTCGCCCAATTCCATGGGGATCGGCTTCAGCGATGGCGGCGCCGCACGAGCACCTTCAGCATGGGGCGGCTTAACCGTCCCTTGCCGTAGCTTGACCCGCGCCACTGCCTTGTAGCCGAAGAACCGGTTCACCCGCTCGATGATCTCGGGGATCACGTGCTGGATCAACGGCGCGTGCGCGGGCAGCACCACGAGCTGGAGAATCCCGTCACTCTTCTCGCCCGGCGGAAAGCGGATCGCCTCGGGCATGCAGACTTGCGCGTGGCGTGCGCCGACGATCTCAGGCCAGCGCGTGACCACGCTCGACTGCACGAAACCGAAGCGGCGGAACGCGGCGCGGCCGATCTGCGGCACCAGCTCCGCGACAGGCTTGGCCGGCCCGCCGCGGGGCCGTTCATAAGCGCGCGGCTTGGCCGGCTTCTTTGGCTTGTCCTCGCGTTCCATAACAGCGCTCGCCATGCCATAGCGGCCCGATGGTGGATAGGGTCTCGGTCGCTTTGCTCGACTGGTACGACAGGCATGCCCGCGCGTTGCCGTGGCGATCGCCGCCGGGCGATGCGCTTCCCGACCCCTATCGGGTGTGGCTGTCGGAGATCATGCTCCAGCAGACCACCACCGCCCATGCAGCGCCCTATTATACCAAGTTCGTGGCCCGCTGGCCGACTATCGAGGCGCTCGCGGCCGCCCCGGAAGAGGACGTCATGGCCGAGTGGGCGGGGCTGGGCTATTACTCGCGCGCCCGCAATCTGGTCGCCTGCGCTCGCGCGGTCGCGGAACGGGGCGGCTTTCCCAATAGCGAAGAGGAACTGCGCAAGCTGCCCGGCCTCGGCGCCTATACCGCCGCCGCCGTCGCAGCCATCGCCTTCGGCCGCCGCGCGGTAGTGATCGATGCCAACGTCGAGCGGGTGGTCGCCCGCCTGTTTGCCATCGACGAGCCGCTACCCGGTGCGCGTAAACCTATTCGCGCCGCGGCGGACAGCATCACCCCGGCCGAGCGCGCCGGCGACTTCGCGCAGGCGATGATGGACCTCGGCGCCACGATCTGCACTCCGCGCGATCCGAAATGCCTGCTCTGCCCGGTCTCGGCGGGCTGCCAGGCGCGGATCGAGGGCCGGCAGGAGCAGTTACCGGTCAAGGCGAAGAAGAAGACCAAGCCGCAGCGCATCGGCACCGCTTTCTGGATTGAGCGCCCCGACGCTGAAGGAGCACAGGTCTGGCTGGTCCGCCGCCCCGGCCGCGGCGTGCTCGGTGGCATGCGCGCGCTCCCCGACGACGGTTGGAACGCGCGCAGCGACGGCTCCGACGAGGCCCCGCTACCCGGCGCCTGGCGCGCCGGCGGCGTTGTCCGCCACAGCTTCACTCATTTCGATCTCGAACTGGGCCTGGCTGTCTATGCCGGAGACGACTGCGCGGAGCTGGAAGGCGGCGAGTGGTGGCCGGTGGCCGACATAGCAGCGGCGGGACTGCCGACGCTCTTCGCCAAGGCGGTGCGCCTTGCCACGCCCGGTTGAGGATGCGGGCAGCTTTAGGTGTGCCGGCGCCTGCGGGTGTGGGGGGCACCGTGACGGACATTTGGTGTCAATATCAGGTGACAGCCGGTGCCGAACGGCGGGTGCCTTTCTTCAGGCACCCGCCGCCGGTTGCATCATGGCCGAAAGAGGAAGGGCAACCGCGGACATTCCGTTCCGAAGGTAATTTGGTCCCTGCCGTCAGGGCTCAACGGACCCCACCGGTCGTATAATGCCACCGGCCATCTTCCCATCGGCATCGAGCGCGGCCGACATTATTAGCTCGCCATTGGCGAATACCAAGTTGTAGGCGTCGTCGCCCCTCGCTCCGCGCTCCCGGAAAGTCACCGACTTCAGCTCGCCCATCCCGCTGAACATGGCATGTGTCATAGGCAGGTCCCGGCGGACGGCTTCGGCGAAGGGTGGAGACAGCTTGTCGTAGTCAGGCGATCCGTTCGCCAGTCCGGCGACGAGGCTCCGCACGGCAGACTCGGTGCCGACAGTCGGCACCGAACTGGGTGCGGCTGGGGGTGCCGAAGGTCCTACTGGTTGGAGAATGCCGCCTGCCATCCTGCCCTCCGCGTCGAGCGCGGCCGACATTATCACCTCGCCGTTGGCGAACACGAGGTTGTAGGCGTCGTCGCCCCTCGCGCCGCTCCCGCGGAAAGTCATCGACCTCAGTTCGCCGAACGATCTGAACATCGGGTGTGTCATCGGCAGGTCCCGGCGAACGATTTCGGCGAACGGCGGAGACAGCCTGTCATAGTCAGGCGAGCCGCTCGCCAGCCCGGCGACAAGGCTCCGCAAGGCAGCCTCGGTGCCGGCAGTCGGCACCGAACTGGGTGCGGTCGCTTGCGCAGGCTGGGCGACGGTGGATGTCTCACCTAAGGGCTGCATAACTAAGGCGAGGACGGCTGCTCCGATAAGGCTCATTGCGATTGCTCCCAAAATCAGTGGTCGGGTGAACCCCGTCTGGATCGGGAGAGGGTGAGGGGCGAGGTCCGGCGACTGGGCTACTGTTTGGCCGTACCCTTCTGCCTTACTGAGCATCCGCGCGGCTTCCAGTGAGGAAGTAGCGCTCAGCTTGGTGCGAGCCATCTTGAGACGCTTCTCGACTGCGTGATGCGAAATGCCCAGATCGGCCGCGATTTCTTTGGCAGACTTATGCTGCAGCCAGTGCCGGAGGCACTCCTTTTCGCGCTCCGTTAGTCTGCCGAGCCTGTCATCGTTCTCCATGACTGGAGGGATACGGCCCGTTTGTGCCGAGCGAAAGTACGGTACGATGGTACTTCGGGCCGAGAGGCTCAATTCTCGCCGATTTCCTTCCGTTCCGTACGTTCGCGGCGAGTTTTGCAGAGGCCAGAAGCGGACAGGCAGCAGGTCGCCCCCGCTTCAGCCCTTCGACGGTATCCGCCATCGCAACTCGATAGCAGCCACCCGCAGAGCAGCGCCCTTGCCGGCGCTAGATAACCCCGCCGCCCAGCATCAGCCGCACGACGGCGATCGCGAATACGATCAGGCAGAAGTTGCGTCCGCCGTTCGAGCTCGACAGCGCGCCGAGGCCGATGCCGACCACGGCGATCGGCAGCACCAGCCAGTTGCCCCAGCCGAGGAAGGGGATCGTGGAGGGGATGGCCAGCACCAGGGCGACGAGGCCGACGAGGATGGATGCGAGGTTCAGCATGTGTCCTATATCGATAATACAGCCGCAAAGTGCAAGACCGCCCATCCAGTTTTGCGTTCAGCGCCGGGCAATAGGCCGGGGCCAAGTTGACACGACGGCGCGCACCGGTCTCAACAAGCACAAACCTCGGACGAAAGGGAGAACGCTGCGGTGAAGTCTGACCTTTTCCCCGCCGGCGTGACCCGGCGCCAATGGATCGGCGGTGCGCTGGCCCTGGGCGCCGGCGCGGCGCTTCCCGCACAGCCGCTATGGGGCCAACAACCCGCGCTCTGGCCCAATGTCGCTCGATTGATCGCGAGCTACGTCGACAGCCGCAAGGTAGCCAACATGGTGGTGACGCTCGGCTTTGGCCAGGAGCCGGCGATGGTGATCGGTGCAGGGGTGGACAGCTTCACCGCAGCGCGCCGGTCTGATGCGGACAGCCTCTATCGCATCTATTCGATGACCAAGCCGATCACCGGCATGGCGGCCATGATGCTGATCGACGAGGGCAAGCTCGGCCTCGATCAGCCACTGCACGAGATCCTGCCCGCGTACCGCAACATGCAGGTGCAGAAGGTTTATGATGGGCAGATCACGGCCGACAACCTCGAGTCGGCGGTGCGGCCGGTCACGATCCGGCAGATGCTGACCCATACCGCCGGCATCGGCTACGGCATCGTTCAGTCGGGGCCGATTTCGGAAGCGTTCCGAGTGCGCGGCCTGGTGCCCGGTCTCGTCACCCGACTCCAGGCGGTGCCGATTTTCCGCGGCACGGCCGTCCCCAGCCTGGCGCTGTTCGCCGACCGGCTGGCGGAGCTGCCGCTGGTCTATCAGCCCGGCACGCGCTGGTCCTATTCGATGAGCCTGGACCTTATGGGGCGGGTGATCGAAGTCGTGTCAGGCCAGCCGTTCGACCGCTTTCTGCAGGAGCGGTTCTTCGACCCGCTAGGGATGGGCGACACCCACTTCCAGGTCCCCCGGGCGAAGGCCGAACGGATGACGACCAGCTATTTCCTGGCGGGCAGCACGCTGATCCCGGTCGATCTCGGCGCCGACTCGATCTACTTCGACCCGCCGCCGTTCCCGTTCGGCGGCGCCGGGCTAGCCAGCACGCCCAGCGACTACGACCGCTTCCTGGAGATGCTGGTCAACGAGGGCACATTCGAAGGCCGGCGGGTGATGAGCGCGCAGGCGGTGCGGCTCGGCATGTCGGACCTTCTGCCGGACACGCTGGTGCCGGGCGGCGAATACGGCGGTGTCTGGGGCTACGGCGCGGGCGGCCGCGTCGGCCGCGGCGAGGATGAAGGCGTGTTCGGCTGGGCGGGCGCTGCGGGCACGATCGGCTTCGTCCATCGCAGTCTCGGCCTTCGCGCCGGGCTCTACACGCAGTACATGCCGTCGATGGCCTACCCGCTGCTCGACGAATTCCCCGCCGCCATCCGCGCCGATCTCGCGGCCATGGGCCGCTTGTGAGCTTTGTCCCGGCGTTTGCCGGCCAGCCGCTCGACCGCGCCGACCCCATCCGCACCAATCCCGCGCGTCTGGCCGAAGCGCGCCGGGCGGGCCTGCTGCTGCAACTCGACGATCTCCTTCCCGTGCTCGATGCCGAGGATCGCCTCACATGGGGCCCGGCGGCCGATGCGCCGGGCAATGCGGAGCTGGTCTTTCTCGGCATGCTGGAAGGGCGCGCCGCCTTCGCCGAGGTGCCGCCGCAGGGCGACCAGGGCCCGGCCTATGCGCATCGTCCGGCGTGGGGCTATGTCTCGCGCCTTTCCGCTCCGGAGCTGGCGATCTACGGCGAAGCGCGCACGATGCTCGATTGGCACGCGCGGCATCGCTTCTGCGCCCAATGCGGGGAACGGACCCGGCCGGCCAAAGGCGGCTGGCAGCGCGATTGCCCGGCCTGCGCCGCGCAGCACTTCCCGCGCGTGGATCCAGTGGCGATCATGCTCGTCGAATGTGAAGGGCGGCTCCTGCTCGGCCGCCAGTCGCGCTTTCCGGAACGGAGTTTTTCGGCGCTCGCCGGCTTCGTCGAGCCTGGCGAGACGGTGGAGGAAGCGGTCGCGCGCGAAGTGTTCGAGGAAGCCGGGGTGCGCATTTCGGGCGTGCGCTACATCGCCAGCCAGCCCTGGCCGTTCCCCTCGCAGCTCATGATGGGATGCATCGGCTATGCTTCCAGCCTTGAACTGACGATCGACAAGACCGAGATCGAGGATGCGCGCTGGTTCACGCGCGCCGATGTGGCCG
>CAYTPY010000016.1:0-4451 GCA_964439725.1 uncultured Erythrobacter sp.
TGCGGGTGAGGCCGACCGCGCCGTGCTTGGCGGCGTTGTAGGCGCAGGCGCCCGCGAGGCCGCGCTCCGAGCCGATCGAGGCGGTGTTGACCACCGCGCCTCGGCCCGCCGCGACCATGTGCGGGAGCACGAAACGCAGGCCCAGGAACATGCCGCGCAAGTTGACGCGCAGCACCTTGTCGAACTCGGCGACGTCGTATTCGTGGGTCGGAGCGAGCTTGCCTTCGATGCCGGCGTTGTTGAAGAACCCGTCGATGCGGCCCCAGGCGTCCATCGCCGCGCGGGCGTAGCCTTCGACCGCGGACTCGTCGGCACAGTCGGCCAAGCGGGAGATGACGTCATGGCCCGCATCGCGTAGTTGCGCCGTGCACCTCTCGAGCCGGTCCGCCGCGATATCGACCAGCATGACCTTCGCGCCCTCGCGGCACAGAATCTGGGAGGTGGCGAAGCCGATCGACCCGGCGGCGCCGGTGACGACGATGACCTTGCCTTCGTGGCGCATCATTTACCTCCCTTGCGAAACGGCAGCGTGAGCAGGAACCAGGTGAGCTTCGGTGTCAGCAGCTTGCGGAAGTTGCGCGCTTCCTCCGGGGTGAGGGTGGCGCTCATCGGCATCGTGCCGAAGACCTTGCCCTTGAGCACGAGGTTGTCGCCCTGGCGCTCGACCTTGCTCACCTGCATCAGTTCGGACTTGTCGGCGGCGTAGATCTTCATGCGATCGCGATCCCGTCGAACTCGATTCCGAGGTCCTCGGCCATGACCATGGCAGTTGCGCGGCCGGCGCCGAAGACGCCGCCGCCGGGGTGCTGGAAGGGGCCGACGAGGTAGAGGCGATCGACCTTCGGGACGCGGTATTGGCCTAGCTCGGGCGTGGGGCGGTGGCTGCCCGACTGGTAGGTGGTGGTGGCGATGCCATGGAGGTCGCCGCGGCGGAAGCTGGGGCTGGTGCGCTCCATGTCGACCGGGCTGTCGCAGTGGTAGTCGAGCACGACCTCGGGAACGTTGTCGATAAAACCGCCCATGCGATCAAGGATTTGCTCGGCGAATTCGCGCTTGGAATCGTCCCAGCTGCGGCCGTCGGGGCGCTCGTAGGGGACGTAGTCCCAGGCGTGGAAGATGGCATTTCCGGGCGGCGCGCGGCTGGGGTCGTGCTGGGTGAGTTGGCCGACGCCGACCAGCGGCGTGGGCGAAAATTGGCCGTAGCGCAGGGCATCGAAGGCGCGGCGCAAGTCGTGGTAATCGGGCGGCATCAGCTCGTACATGACCGCCGAAAGGTCTCCTGCCTTGAATTTTAGGTGCGAATGAAGCGCTGCATGGACCGTGAAACAGGCCGCTGGAGTAATGTGTGTACGTTTAGCGTTCAGTGCGGCCTGTGAAGGCAGGGAGGGCACCATGTCGGGCAAGTCGTGGGGGTGAATGGCGCCGATGACGCCATCGCTGCACGAGAGCCGCTCGCCGCTGTCGAGCACCACGCCGCTTGCCTGCTCGCTTTCGGCCAGCACTTCGCGGACCTGAGCCCCGGCCCGCACCGCGCCGCCGTGATCCTCGATGCAGGCGATCAGCGCGTTGGTGAGGCTGCCCGACCCGCCGATGGGCACGCCGAAGCCGAACTTCTCGAGGAAGCCGAGGAACACGTAGGCGCCGATGCCAGTCGCCTTCTCGTCGGGACTGACGAGGTTCTCGCCCGCGACGCGGCCGAAGTGCGCCTTGACCTTGTCGTGCTCGAACAGCTCTTCCATCAAATCGAAAGTGCTGACCTGCGTGGTGCGCCAGATCTCGCGGCCTTCCGGGCTCTGGTCCATCATCGCGGTCTGCGCGCCCAACGGCATGGGCGGCGAGTAAAGCCCGGCCTGGATCATCGGCAGCCACTCGGCGGCCTGGCGGCTCATCTCGAGGAAGGTCTCGGCGTCCTTCGCGCTGAACCGGCGGATCGCCTCGGCTGACTTGGCGGGATCGCGATGGAGCGGCAGCGTGGTGCCGTCTTCCCACACGCTCATCATCGGCACCTCGGGGAAGACGTACTGCAGCCCGTACTTGCGCTTGAGGCCGAGCTCGTCGTTCAGCAGCAGCGGATTGCCCTGGATGAAGATGTGGCTCATCGAGTGCTGGTCATGGGCAAAGCCCGGCCGCGTCAGCTCGCGCGTGACGACGCCGCCGCCGAACCACTCGTTGCGTTCCAGGACGAGAACGCGCTTGCCGGCCACCGCGAGGTAGGCGGCGGCGACGAGGCCGTTATGGCCCGAGCCGATGACGATGATGTCCGCGTCAGCCATTCGTTTTCCTTCAGATCATCGCCGAGAGCGCGAGGTCGCTGAGCTTCTGGCAGCGTTCGATGTTGGCGGCCTGGGTCATCACCCCCGCGCTGCAGAGCGCGAAGCTGACGTCGCGTTCCGGATCGACCCAGAACATCGTGCTGCCCGCGCCGTAGTTGCCGTGCGTCTCCGGACTCGCGAGGGTGCCGAACAGGTGGTGGAACACGCCCGTGCCGCGGACCTGGAAGCCAATACCCTGGTGGGCGGGCGGAACCTGCCAGCCGGCGTTCTCGGCGACGCGCTTGTAGAGCTCGTTGGGCATGTCGCCGGTGTGGTTCTGCCGCGCGAGCTTCAGCATGGCGGGCGAGAGGATGCGCACGCCGTCCAGCTCACCGCCGCGGCGGAGCATCTCGGCGAAGCGGTAGAGGTCACCGCTGGTCGAGGCGCAGCCGACATGCGGCGCCTCGACCTCGGGGTCCTCGAACAGCGCGTGGTCGCCCGGCAGGTTGCGGCTGAGGTGCTGGATCGGCACCGTGTCGCGCATGTCGGGCTTGACGTGGCGTGGCGCGAGGTCCGGGCGCAGGCCCATCGAGGTGCTGTCCATCCTGAGCGGGGCGAACAGGTCCTCGTGCAGCAGCGTGCGGAAGTCGCGGCCCTTAGGATCGGTGCGCACCAGCGCGGTGCCCATCAGCACGTGGTTGACCAGCGGTGAGTAGTCGCAGCGCGTGCCCGGCGGGACCTCGCCGTGGACGTTCTCAATCGAGGCCGCGAACAGCTCGTCCAGCCGGTCGAGGTACATGCCGGGCTTCGGGCTCCACACCCCCGGCATGCCTGCCGTGTGGGTGAGCAGGTGGTAGAACGTCGCCTCTTCGCGCGGCTTGCCGGTGAACTCGGGCAGCACGTCCTTGACCTTGGTGGTGAGCGCAAAGCGGCCTTCCTCGATCGCCTTGAGGATCAGAACGTTGGTGAAGGCCTTGGTGACCGAGAAGATCGAGAACACATTATCGAGCTTGAGCGGCCGTTCGCCCGCGGCGTCCTCCGCGCCCAAGGCTTCCTCGAACACCACCTCACCGCCGCGCCCGATGGTCAGCACCGCACCGAAATAATCGCCGCGGGCGACGTCGGCGAGGATGACTTCGCGCAAGGTGTCGAGGCGGGCTTGCCAGATTGCCATCACTCCCCTCCCGCTCGCGGGAGGGGCCCGGGGTGGGGGTGGGGGTTTTTCGAGACGGCGCACTGGCCCACCCCTAACCCCTCCCGCAGGCGGGAGGGGGATTGGCGACGCGCCTGCGCTAGAACCATCTTCCTCACCCCGCCGCGATGATCCCGCCGTCGACGGCGAGCATGGCTCCGTTGATGAACGCTGCTTCGTCGCTGAGCAGGAAGGCGGCGGCGTGGGCCACGTCCTCGGCCGTGCCGTTGCGGCGGAGCGGGATGTGCTTTGCGCGCTCGGCATACTGCTCGGGCGTGACGAAGCCTTCAGTGGCTGGCGTCGGCACGCTGCCGGGGGCGATCGCGTTGACGCGGATGCCGCGCGGGCCGAGCTCGCCGGCGAGCACCTTGGTGAGGCCTGCAATCCCGGCCTTGATCGTGGTGTAGGCACCGGTGTTGGGTCGCCCACGATAGGCGACCGGCGAGGAGTAGTTGAGGATGTTGCCGGTGGCGCTCTCGTCGCGGTGGGCGAGGAAGGCCTGGACGCCCCAGAACACGCTCTTGAGCCCGGCGAAGAGCATGCGGTCGAGCGTCTCCTCGGTGACCTGCTCGATCGGCTCGTAGACCAGCACCGAGGCGTTGTTGATCAGCGCGCGCAGCGGCCCGGCGTCTCGCGCGAAAGCTTCGGCGACGTCGAAGAAGGCTTGGCGTTTCCCCAAGTCGGCCTCGTAGGCAAACGCCTTGCCGCCCGCGTCTATGATTGCCGTCGTGACGTCATGCGCGGTCTGACCGTCAATGTCGGCGACGCCGACCACTGCGCCTTCAGCGGCCAGGTGCCGGGCGATGCCCTCGCCCAGCCCCCGCCCGGCGCCGGAGATCAGGATCGGCTGGCCGGCGAAACGCACGTTACATGCCGAACAGCTGGGCAGTGTGCTGGCTGTCCATGTATTCGTGCAACCGGTCGATCTTGCCGTTCGAGATGCGGAAGACCCAGGCGTAGTCGTTCTCGTAGAGCTTGCCGTCCATGGTCTTGCCGGTGGAATAGGA
>CAYTPY010000016.1:4551-25982 GCA_964439725.1 uncultured Erythrobacter sp.
AGGACCTCGCGGATTTCCTCGCGCGTGAGGCCGTTGTTGAGCGCGCCGCGGATGTGGATCTTGAGTTCGTGGCTGCGGTTGAGCACCGCGATCATCGCCAGGTTGATCAGGCTGCGGTCACGCCGCGGCAGCCCTTCGCGGCCCCAGTTCCAGCCCCAGCAGTAGGTCGTGACCAGTTCCTGCAGCGGATCGTTGAAGGGGCCGGACTTCGCCAGCGCGCGGTCGACATAAGCATCGCCGAGCACCTCGCGGCGGATTTTCATGCCCTTGTCGTAGAGGTCTTGGTCCATTGGTGGTTCCTTCAAACTCTCACTTCGTCATTCCCGCGGAAGCGGGAACCCAGCGAACAAGAGGACGCGCGCGAAGCGCTCAGCCGCCTTGACCCCCGCGCTTTCGCGGCGACGACGAGCGGATGAGAGGATCACCCGAGCACCTCGTAAACCGCGTCGATCAGCCGCCGGGCCCGGGGGCCGTTGGTACCCACGGCGTGCATCTGGTTGCAGCAGTACGAGAAGCCGAGCTTCGCATCGGGATCGCCGAAGCCGATCGAGCCGCCGAGCCCGTGATGCCCGAAGCTCCTCATGTTCGGGCCCATGTACACCGCCTCCGGCGTGTTCAGCAGCACCCCGAGCGCCTGGTGGTAAGGCCGATCCTGCAGCAGCTCGGTCTGGTTGTGCTGCTCGGTGATCATCCGTTCGAGCTGGTCCTTCGAGAGCAGCGAGATGCCGTCCACCTCTCCGACCGCTGCTCCGTAAATCCTGGCGACGCCGCGGGCGTTGCCGTGGCCCGAGCCGCTGGCGATCTCGACCTCGCGCCAGCGCGGGGCGTTCATCGTGTCGTACCACGGCTCGTTGGGGTTCTGCAGGAACGCGAAGCTGCGCAGCACTGCGCCGTCTTGCCAGCCTTCGGGCAAGGTCGGCTTGTCCGGCACGCTCTGGTCCTTGGCCGCGAACAGACGCGCGCCGGTGTTGGGCAGCACTTCGGCGACATGCGCCTGCTGCTGCTCGTCCATGCCGCCGATGTAGTATTCAGCCGCGAGCGGCTTCGTCACGTTGGCCTTGAGGAACGGCCCGACCGTCATTCCGGTGACGCGGCGCAGGATCTCGCCGAGCAGGAACCCTTGGTTGTGGACGTGATAGGCGGCGCGCGTGCCCGGCTGCCACAGCGGCTCCTGCACTTCGAGCGCGCGGACATAGGCTTCGTAGTCGTAGAAGCCGCCGGGATACATCGTGTCGGTGGTCAGCACCGGGATCGCCGCGGTGTGATCGAGCACCATGCGCACGGTGATGTCGGCTTTGCGGTTCTGCGCGAACTCGGGCCAGTAGGTCGCGACGCGTTCGTCGGGATCGACCAGACCGCGATCGAGGGCCATGTTGAAGCAGATGGCCGTGACGCCTTTGGCGACGCTCATCATGCAAACAGTGGTGTGCTCTTCCCAGTCGAGGCTGCGGTCCTGGCGGGCCCAGCCGCCCCAGAGGTCGACCACCGTTTCACCATCGATGACGACGGAGCAGGCGGCGCCGAGCTCTTCCTCGGTGCGGAAGTTCTCTGCGAAAGCCTCGAAGACCGGCGCAAATCGCTCGTCGCAAATCCCGCGCAGACGGAACGTGCCTCCACGGCTCTCGATCGTCTCGTGGAAATCGAAATGCGCCAAGCGCCTCTCCCTTTTGGTGAGCCTTTGCGACTCTCGTTGCGGGGGAAGCTAGGGGAGCGGCGGCGGACAAGAAAGGGGCTTTGCACCGCATGGCATGGCCCGCCATTGGCAGGCTGGCCTTACCTACAGATACGCAATTGTTCGCAGCTCGATACTCTGCCGCGCCGCCGCGCCAAGAGGGGTATTCGGGTCCTGGAAGGCGCTGTGCCCGGTATGCTGGACGGCGCCAGGATCGCTGTCGAACAGCTTGAAGACGAGCGCTTCCCACGGCTGCATGTGCGGGACCCAGTACCAGCGGTGGCGTGGGTGGTAGGCGAGGTTGTAGCCCCAGAGCGAGCGGCGGTTGAAGTCGCCGAGGCCGCCCACGACCTCGCTGTCGAACAGGTCCTCACGCCGGACCGTGCTGGCGTCGCATAGGGCGAGCGGCGCGCTCTCCACCGTTGTGATCGGCCGCCAGACGTTGAGCAGCATGTGCCGGTTGGCGAGACGCCGATCGGCTTCCTCGTGCGGCAGCAGGTCGCGGGTGAAGTCGGCCACGGTCCGGGCGCCGTAATCGACGTGGGCGCCGTGGGCGGGCTGGTTGTGGCCGTGCGCGCCGGTGGCGTTGGTGCGGATCATCTGCCCGAAGCTGACGACTTTGTCGGCTCCGGTGAGCCGCTTCACCAGCGCCTCGGTCTGGCGGCAGTAGCGCGCCAGTTCCCCCTTCTCGGCGAAGTCCGTGACGTTCGTCGGCTCGTCCACGAGCACAAAACCGTTGCGGTCGAACGAGAGCTGCGCGCGGATCGGCCGCACGTCATGGATCGTCACCGCGTGTTCGTCGGCCGGCCAGTAGCTTTTGTCGCGGTCGCCCGGGTGGAACGTCGCCTTCTCGCCGCGGACGACGTACTTCATCGTGGTGCGCACGTCGCGGACGGCCGCTTCGGTCATGTCATCCTCTCAGGAAGGACCTTAGCACGTCCACCGCTGCAGGGAACTCGTCGAGCAGGAGGTGCGAGCCGCCCGGAACCACAGCGAGCTTGGCGTGCGGGAGAATGTCCTGCCAATCCTGCGCATGACCGAGCGGGACGATGCGGTCGGCCTCGCCCCACAGCAAGAGCGTCGGGCGGTCGAAGCCTTTCAGGCCCTCCCGCAGCGCTCGGTCGGCCGCGGCGATGTCCTCGCGCGAGGCGAAGGCGGCGCGGCTTTCGCGGTCGCGCAGCGCCTGCCATTCGGGTGAGGGGTTGGCGGGCCAGTACGGTTCGATCCACGCCGGATCGGTCACGAACATCTTGGGCAGGTCGGCAGGGGCGACCTCGGCGAAGTCGGGCATTGCGGCGGCCTTCGAGTTCAGGCCGGCGGGCGCGGTGAGCACGAGCTTGTCGATGTCGCCGGGATTGGCCGCGGCATAGCGGGCCGCCATGTGCCCGCCCATCGACGCGCCGGCGAGGTGGAAGGTGTCTAGGCCGAGCGCTGGAAGCAGCAGCTCGTAGTGGGAAACGTAGTCCTCCATGCCGCCGAAGTCGGCATCGGCGCTCTCGCCGAAGTTCGGGTGGTAGGGGCAGAATACGCGGAATTCCCCAGCCAGTGCTCGCGCCCATTCGAAGCCGTGGAAGGTGCCTCCACCGTGGAAATAGACCAGCGGCGCGGCGCTGCCGTCATCGGCGCCAATCGCGTAAGTGACCGTTTCCACGCCTTCGACGCGGTGAACGATGCGGTCGAACCCTTCGGTGCTGTAGGTCCACTTGCTCATGCCG
Source organism: uncultured Erythrobacter sp. (assembly GCA_964439725.1). Taxonomy (GTDB): domain Bacteria; phylum Pseudomonadota; class Alphaproteobacteria; order Sphingomonadales; family Sphingomonadaceae; genus Croceibacterium_A. The sequence continues at coordinate 7,939 of CAYTPY010000016.1, forward strand.
TTCCCCGCCTGCATCGAGGCGGCGGCGCTAGCACGCGCGGCGAAGGAGGCAAATGCCGCCGTCACCGCCAGCGCGAGCTAGCGCTCGATCGGCATCGGCGCGCGCTTGATCAGCTCGGCGAGCGGGGACGCCCGTATTTCGGCCACGCGGCGCTGGCTTGGCGAGCATCTCAGCTCTGTCAGGCCGGCGCCGACCACCACGACCTGACAAACGCTGGAAGCTCAAGCGGCCGCCCGGGCGAGCTGCCGCCGGGCGAGAACCTGCGGGTTGGTCTCGCGGACGAACAGCGCGGCCAGACCGGCCCCGATCGCTAGCGCGCCCTGGATGTAAAGCGCGACCTCGAGCCCGTACTGGTCGGCGAGCCTGCCGGCGATCGGGGGGCCGAACACGCCGCCGGTCAATTCGCCAATCATCACGACGAGTCCCATGGCGGTCGCCGCCTGGGCGCGGCCGACCGTCTCGGTCGGGATCACGCCCATGAACAGCGGGAACGTGCCGAGCCCCATCCAGCTGACGAACATCAGCCCGGTCAGCATCCATACCGGTCCTTCGAACCACAGCAGTGCCGCCGGGGCGAGCGCCATCAACGAAGCGAACACCGCGAGTGGAACCTTACGGCCGATCCGATCCGACAGCAGGGCGACGACGATGGCGCCGACCGCGGGGCAGATGCCGACTACGGCCATGATATTGCTCCAGGTCAGGTCGTCGTAGCCGCGCGGGCCGTCGAGATAGAGCGGCATGAAGATCGAGCCGACCACGATCGAGCCGACGGCGCAGGCGCTGACCAGCGAGCACAGCAGGATGTTCCTATGGGCGAACAGGGCGAGGGGGAGGAAACCCCCGGGCGGTGGCGCGTGAACCGCACCGGCGGGTCGCTCGGGTTCGTCGACGAAGCGCCAGATCAGCACCGCCAGGATCAGGCCGGGAATACCGGCAATGAAGAACGCGGCATTCCAATCGTAAGCCGCCGCGATCCGGACCAGCGCGTAAGATGCCAGCGAGGTGCCGACGATCGGCCCAAACACGTTCTGGACGATGCCGGCATTGAGCGCCTGCCGACCCGGCGACGAGGCTGCGGCCATGATAGCGAGGCAAATTGGCAGGAACGGCCCTTCGGCCAAGCCCATGACGATGCGGGATGCGAGTAGCGACTCGAAGTTCCAGGCCAGCCCGGAGAACACCGAGCATATCGAGAACAGCACCAGCGCCGTGATCAGGAAGGGCTTGCGGCGCCCGATCAGGTCCGACCAGCGGCCGATCACGTAAGCGCCGAGGGCCCAAGTCAGGGAGAGGCCCGAATTCGCCCAACCGATCTGCTCGTTGCTGAGACCGAGATCCGCCTGCACGAATGGCGCCAAGAAAGTGAGCGCCATGCGATCGAAATAGGCAAATCCGAACGCCAGGCCGAGGAGGACCAGCACCCGCAGCTCGTAGCTGCGACTCTCTCCGCCCGCCGGTATCGACGCGGTGGCCATTACCTCCCCCTCTGTTTTCGTTGCCCCTGCGTAAGTTGGAGACGCTGCGGCGTCTAGGCGGCATCAACGTAGGCTGCCGATACGGTGAAATATTCGCAATGCTTAGCTCTCGAAGTGTGTTGCTCGATTGTGACACCGACCCGCCTTAGGACGGAACATTGCGCCAGCGGGTTTGAGCGCCTGCTGACATAGGTTATCACCGAGCCGGGAGAGAGGAGTGGGTCGCGCCGGTCCTTTTCGTTTCCTCCGGATACTTCCTGTCTGCCGCGAGACTGCCAACAAGGTAGCTCGAACACACGGGATCCGCGGGAGCCGCCCAGAGAGGCTTCCGCCAAGGGAGAGGAAGCCTGATGTATTTCAAGACGCTCAGCGTGGTGTCGTCGCTTGCCTTGGCTGCAAGCCTGTCGACGCAAGCCCATGCGCAGAACCAGTCGCCGGAGGTCACGCAGTCCACTGAGGATGAGGGCGCCCGGACCAACATCATCACCGTGACGGCACAATTCCGCGAGCAGAACCTTCAGGACACGCCGATCGCCATCACAGCGGTTAACGCCGAGATGCTCGAGGCGCGTGGTGCTACCGACATTACGGCCGTTGCGGCGCAGGCGCCGAACGTCAGCCTCAAGCCACAGCCACAGAACGGTGGCTCTGGCCTGATTGCCTTCATCCGCGGCGTCGGGCAGGTCGACTTCAACTACGCGCTCGATCCGGGCGTCGGTGTCTATATCGACGACGTCTACATCCCCACGCTATCCGCCTCACTACTCGAACTGATGGATCTGGATCGGATCGAGGTCCTGCGCGGTCCGCAAGGTACGTTGGCCGGAAAGAACTCGATCGGCGGCGCGATCAAACTGTTCAGCGCCAAACCCACCGGCAATGGCGAGGGATCGGTCCGAGCGACCTATGGCTCTTTCGATCGCATCGAGCTGCGCGGCATGGCCGACTTCGCCGTCACCGATAACCTGTTCGCTCGCGTGTCGGGTCTGGGAAAGAGCGTCGATGGCCATGTCCAGGTGCTCGACTACGGATTGACCCACCCCAATTCCAATGTGCCGGCGAACAACGCGCGCGGCCGGGGCAATCCGGATCACACAACGCAGGGCGGGATGAACACGACGGCGGGCCGTCTGGCCCTGCGGTGGATCCCGACCGACCGGCTCGAAGTCAATGTTTCAGCCGACTACACCTCGCAACGCGGCGAAGCTGGGCCGACGGTCGTCATTGCCGCCGGCGCGGTATCGGACACGGCCGCCGAGTTCGACCCGTTCTCCACCAATCCGGCGACCAACGCCAATGGCGGCGGATGGCTGGTCGGGCGAGACGGCAATCCGGTCCCATTGAACTGCGCCTTCGTTCCGGCAGGTCCGTACAGTTGCGACACGCTGAGCGGAGATTACGGCGACCCCCGCTACATCAGCTACGCCAACTTCATCGACGCGATGGTTCCGACCTCTCAGGCGCCGTTCAAGCCGTACGTCGCCCTGCAGAACCAGGACTTCAGCGGCTGGGGCGTGAATGGCAACATCGCTTACGAGCTGGCCGACAACTTCGAATTGGTCTGGATCGGCTCCTGGCGCGAGTATGAATCCAACTGGGGTCAGGACCAGGATTCCACCCCGATCCCTGTTGCCCAGCTGGACAACCATATGAACCACCGGGCCTGGAGCCAGGAGGTGCGTCTGAACGGCGAGCTGGCGGATGGCCTGCTCGAATTCACCCTCGGCGGTTTCTACCTGGACCAAGACGGCGAATACACGGCGCGGGTTGACCTCAACTACGCAGGCATCGACTTCATCCACGGTCCTGACACCACCCCCAGCACCACAAAGGCGCTGTTCGGCACGGCAACGATCCGGCCGACTGATGCTCTCAGCCTGACGGGAGGCATCCGCTACACGAAGGACAAGAAGGTCTACACCTACTTCCGGTCCAATCCGGACGGCACGGTGCCTTTCGAGGGCCCGCTTGCGCCCCCAGCAGGCCTGCCGCCTATTTGCGAAGCCTTCCTGGGCCTTCCGCAGGTCACGATCCCGGGCGTGCCGACTTCGATCGGCAACTCGCCAAACTGCTTGCTGACGGGCCTGTTCGGAATCTCCGACTCATTCGAAGGCGACCGTTTCGACTGGCGCGTGGCAGCAGACTATCGGTTCTCCGACGAGTTCCTGATGTACGCATCGGTCGCGACCGGCTTCAAAGGCGGCGGCGTGAACCCACGTCCGTTCTTCGGGCCATCGGCCGGCGAGTGTGATGCACCCGGCTATGTCGCTCCGGCACCCTGCAACCAGCTGCGCTCCTTCGACCCGGAGACGATCACCACCTACGAGATCGGCTTCAAGTCCGACCTTCTTGATCGCCGGCTGCGGCTGAACGGCGCGGCATTCTACAACGAATACGACAACATCATCCTGCAGTTGTCGGCCTGTCCGTCGATTCCCTGCCAGCAGCCGCGCAATGTCGGGACGGCCGAAGTCAAGGGGTTCGAGCTCGAGCTTTCCGCCTATCCGGTTGATGGTCTCTCGCTCGACGCCAGCATGAGCTACATCGATTTTGAATACACTGATGTCGGCACTTCAGGTGTCCCGCTTACCGCGGTCACACCATACACGCCGGAGCTCACTTATGGTTTCGGGGTCCAGTACGACCACGAGATCTCTGCGGGCACGATGATGGTCCGCTTCGATGGCGCCTACCAGTCACATATCTTCAACGAGAGCTTCAACACCGAGTGGGGCCGGATCGATGGGTACTTCCTCGGCAATGCTCGCATCGGCTTCACCACCGCCGATGATGACTGGAACATTTCGCTCGAAGTGCACAACGTGTTCGACAAGTTCCATTTTCTGACCAAGGCCGACGTCACGACGGCTCTGGGCGTAGTGACAGGTGTGCCGGGCCTGCCGCGGACCTGGGCGGTCAGCGTCAAGCGGAACTTCTGATCGAGCGCGCTTGCGAATGAGGGCGCGGGTTATCCGATCCGCGCCCTTTGGTCATTACGCAACGTGTTGGTAGAGCCGCGATGAATGCAGAGCGGCCGGCGCACGGGCGACAGCCTAGTCGGTGTTGAGCCGCTCGCGCATTTCCTTGCCGGGCTTGAAATAGGGCACGCGCTTCGACGGTACGTCGACCGGATCGCCGGTGCGCGGGTTGCGCCCAAGGCGGGCTTCACGCAGCCTGGTCGAGAACGTCCCAAAGCCTCGCAGCTCGACCCGGCCGCCCTCGGCCAGACGTCCTCCGATTTCATCGAAGAAGATATCGACGACTTGCTCGACCTCTTCAGGCCGAAGTTCGGGGTTGTCGGCGGAAAGCGCCTGCAGGAGTTCGGATCTGATCATCGACTTTCGTATCCCTCTGGCGGGCACTTTGGCCCCGCCAGCTTTACCTCGCCGCTCGGTGACTCCGAGTGCGGCAGCCGCGACCCCTTAGACAATTTGGCAGAGTGACGGCTACAGCGCAATTGCCTCGGGAAACAAATATTGGTTAATCAACCGCGCGAAGGTCACGCCTCATCGAGAACTTCCGCGGGCTCGATGCCGAGCCGCTTCATGCGGTCGCGGATTTCGGGCCACTCGCGTTCAAGGAACGCCGCGCGTTCCGAGGCGCGCAAATGCTCTGCCGCGCCTTCCCTGACAAACATGCCCACACCGCGCTGGACCCGGATAAGCCCGTCCGCCTGGAACTGCTGGTAGGCTTTCGCGACCGTCAAGGGGTTGGCTCCTTGCTCCGCAGCGAAAGCCCGGACCGACGGGAGCATCTGCCCTTCCGGATACCGTCCCTCGATGATCGCCGCGGCGATCTCGTCACGAAGGCGCAAGTACACGGGGCGGTTGTCAGCCATAGTGATGCAGTGCCATAATACAGCGCGGCAGACAAGGGCGGGCCGTTTCCTTTGTAACGAAATGCGCTTCACAGCGGAAAAACACACGCTAGTTTGCCGCCACGGCCGGGACTCCGGCGTCGGAAGGCGGAGACGGGCTTGAGCTTCCAGGAAATAATCGTGGCGACGGCCTGTGCGCTGCTGCTTATCCTGCTGGTAGCAGGCGGGACCATCGTCGCTTCATCGAAGCGGGAGTTCGCCGGTCACCCCAAGGGCCTCTACGTCCTGTTCTTCGCCGAAATGTGGGAGCGGTTCTCCTACTACGGCATGCGGGCGTTGCTGATCTTCTACCTGACGCAGCACTGGCTGTTCTCGGATGAAGATGCGTCAGTTATCTATGGCGCTTACACCGCGCTGGTTTACATCGCCCCGGTGCTCGGCGGTTATCTGGCCGATCGGTATCTCGGACAACGCAAGGCAGTGCTGTTTGGCGCCGTCCTGCTGACCTGCGGGCACTTCCTGATGGCCTTTGAAGGCGATCCGAGCCTGGGCCAGGGCAACCCGATGATCAACGTGTTCTGGGCGGCTCTGGCGTTCATCATCGTCGGATCGGGCTTCCTGAAGGCCAACATCTCGGTGATCGTCGGCCAACTCTACCCGCGCACCGACGTGCGCCGCGATGGCGCCTACACCATTTTCTACATGGGCATTAACGCCGGCGCAGCAATCGGCACGATCATCGCCGGCTATCTCGGGCAGACGTATGGCTGGGCCTATGGCTTCGGCGCCGCCGGCCTCGGGATGTTGCTCGGCCTGATCGTGTTCGTGGTGTTCAAGCCCTTGCTCGAAGGCAAGGGCGAGTCGCTCGTGCCGGAGCAGCTTGCCGCGCCGTATATGGGTATCCGCTTCGAATGGTTCCTGTACCTCGTCGGCCTCGCCGCGGTCGCGGTCACCTGGTGGCTGGTGCAGAACCAGGCGGTCGTGGGCTCTATCCTCGGCGTGTTCGGGTTCGTTCTGCTCGGCTTCGTGCTGTGGATTGCCTTGTTCCGGATCCCCTACGGCGGATTCCAACACGCCCCGCGCGTCCCAGCGGTTGCGTTTCTTGCCGGCACTGCCGTCGCGTCGCTTTCGATGCTGGCAGGGGCGCTCGGGGCCGAGGCTGCTTACAACGGCGCCTATGCCGGCGGCGGCGTGATGCTGCTCATCCTCATCCAGCAGATGTTCGCCACCGGCAGCGACGACCGGGACCGGATCGTTGCGGCGATGTTCCTGATCCTGGGCTCGATCCTGTTCTGGTCGCTGTTCGAACAGGCCGGTTCCTCGTTGAACCTGTTCACCGACCGCTACGTCGACCGCGCAGGGGTGGAGGCCTCGCTGTTCCAGTCGATCAACCCGATCTACATCATCACCCTGGCCCCCCTGTTCGCCGGGCTATGGACCTGGCTCGGCCGCCGAGGGCTCGAGCCGTCTACTCCGGCCAAGTTTGGCCTTGCGATGGTGCAACTCGGAGCCGGCTTCCTGGTGCTGGTGTTCGGCGCGCAAGCCGTGGGTCTGCAGAACATGACGCCGGTGATCTTCATCTTCCTGATCTATCTGCTTCACACTACGGGCGAACTCTGTCTCTCGCCGGTCGGCCTAAGCGCGATGAACCGCCTGGCGCCTGCGCACATGGCCTCTTTGATAATGGGCACCTGGTTCTTCGCGTCGGCAACCGGCAATTTCGTTGCCGGACTGATCGCGGCGGCGACGGGGTCGGAAGCGGCATCGGGCGAGGGCGCGGCGAAGGAAACCGTGCTGGCCGTTTACAGCCAGATCGGCTGGATCGCCGTGGGTGTAGGTGTGGCGGTCGTCGTCATCAGCCCCTTGATCAAGCGGCTCATGCACCTCGACACGCTGCGGGACGCAGACGTCGGCAGCGACCTCGAAGGACAAGCACAAGCTGGCATCGAGCCCCAAGCAGCGGGCGTCCACCCGACGACCACTCGATAAAGGATTTGGGCGAGCCGTGCGCTCGCCGGCGCATGTCTTCGCGGTTGAGAGCTCCGGATAATGCCGGGCAGGTAGCCTTCAGCTCGCGACTTCACGCTGCCGGATCACACGCTCGGCGAGTTGCCAGTCGTTCATCCGGTCGATGTCGATCGGGCCTTCGGCGAACGGCAGGAGCACCGGTGCGGTCCTCACGCCGATCGCGCGCGAGAGGAAGCGGATGAATGCGCGCACTTTCAGCAGCCGTGACTTGTAGACCAGGAAGGCCATCAGCCCGAACGCGCCGATCAGGCGCTTGGGCTTCTTGCCGAACTGTCCGCCGCCGTTGAAGATCGCTGCAGCCTGGTACGCCTTCGGTGTCAGGAACGCGTAGAGATTGCAGCTGGAAAAGCTGCCATCGCGAAAGCGATGGAAGGCCCGTGCGCCGTCAGGATATTTCTCGAGTACGTAGCGGGCATCGGTAAGGCCGAGCGCCCCGTCCGCCGAAACCCCGTCGAGCTGGTCGCAGAACGACTTGACGATCTCACCCGTATGCAGGCCGTTGTCGCCTGTGGTGATGATCAGCGGCAAGGCATCGGGAAAGGCTTGCGCGACCGCGGCGACGCTCGTGCCGATGCTTTCGCGCGAGGCCGTGTAGACGATCGTCACCTGCTCTTCGAGACCGGCGAGGACCTGCCGCGCTTCATCGATCGCATCGTGCTCGATCGAAACGATGATCCGCCGCACGCGGCCACTGTCTACCACGCTTTTGACCACCCGCCGCAGCATCGGTTGGCCCACGAGATCGATGAAGGCTTTGTGGGAGACGTTGCCGGCTTGCGCCAGCGGATCGCGCGGTCCGCCGCGGGTGGCAGCAAGGACTAGGGCCGTATAACGGGCGTCAGGCATCGGTGGTCCAGGAATGCGCGAGCCGGTCCATGACCGGCGAGATGGTCTCCAGGCTTGCAAGATTGTTCAAGGTTTCTCTCAGATCGATCCGGGCTGCAGGGGACATGAACCCTTCGGCGCATTCGTCGAATTTGGCCGCATATTGCCGTTCGGAGAGCGGCGCGGCAAGGCTACCGATCGGCATTTCGACCGATGTGCGGTAGCGTGATCCGTCCGTTAGCGCGACTTCGACTTCGGTCGGGAACTCGCCTTCGCTCTTGTCGACCGGCACTCGCAGCACCCGGGGATAGAACGCACGAACCTGGGAGGACGACACCGTCTCGTCGCTGAAATCGACCATCGCGCAACGGCCGTGCAACGCGATCATCGCGAGCCCGAATTCGAGCGAGAACTTGGCTTGGGCTGGAGATTGCGGGTCCTCGTACATCAGGTTGGCGAGATGACTGGCCGGCGCAGACACGCGAACCTCCGCGATGTCCGCTACAGTCAAGCCGTGCCGCTCCATTAGTTCCTGGAGCCCGTCCATGGCGCGGTGGGCGCTGCCGCAGATGGGGAAGCGCTTCACTTTCAGGCCGCTCGCTAGGATCAGCAGGGGCTCACCAACATTTGCCGTCTCGAAGCGAAGTGTCTGGCCATGTTCGACGTGGGTCAGGTTGGCCCGAAGCTCGTCGAGGTCCGGCCCCACCATCAGCCGGTTCATACCTGTGGGGCCATCGAGCGTTTGAAGCCCCGCGTCGATACCCGAACGGGCGAAACTGGCTGCCATGATCCCGGCTTGTGCGGCAAGGCCGGCATGCAGCGGCTTGGTCATGGTCCCAAACTGCGACATGAAACCGCCGGCGAGGCTGGTCGCGATCGATACGGCGTAGGCCGCCTCGGTAGCCGACAGTCTCAGAAGCCGGGCGCAGGCGGCGGCCGATCCGATCGCCCCGACGGTTGCGGTGGCATGCCAGCCCCTGTTGCGATGCGCGGGGTTAACCCCCTGTCCGACGCGCCCCATGATCTGCAGGCCGGCGATGTAGGCGTCCAAGCAATCGCTACCCGAAGCGCGCTCCTGCTCGGCCAGAGCGAGGATGGCTGGGACGAGGACGGCGCTAGCATGGGCTTTGGCCGGATCGAAATTGTCGTCGAAGTCAAGTGCGTGAGCCGCAGTGCCGTTGATCAGCGCCGCCCACGGCGCCGCCAGGCGGTCCGTTGAGCCCAACACTGTGCAACATCCGCTTCCCCAAAGGCTCACCGTCTTGAACACCTTTCGCGTCACCGGCTCCGCTGTCCCGGGGATGGCAACGCCGATGGTGTCGAGAAACGCGCGCTGGGCTGCGGACGTGGCTGCGGCCGGCCAGGTTCGCGGGGTTTCGTGCAGCCACGCGCCATAGCCCAGCACGGGGTTGCCGCTGCCGGCGCCGGCGATCACCCCGTCGTTACTTCGCGAAGACATTGCTATCCCATGATGCACTAGTATCTGCTGCGCATAGACGCTTTTCTGCCCATTCTGGAAGGGTGTGATGGCGGGGGGACCCATCCTTACCTTGCCGCGTTTCCGAACTTCGCATCAACAACGGCGGAGCCGACCAAATATGCGGGCCAGCGCGGCTCTCCTGCTCCTGATCGCTGCGTTAGCTGGACCGGCTTCCCCTGCTTTTGGAGCAATCACCCTCCCTGCGGCCCCTGCCGAAGAAGAGCCGGCCCCTGAGCAAGCGGCTCCATTAGCCCTGGACAGCCCAGATGGGGACATTCGGAACCGTCTTCTTGAGCTTTATCGGGAAATCGATTCTCTCGGAAACGTGGGCGTGAGGGTGCGCGGCGGTGTGGTCACCTTGGTGGGAACGACCTTGGCCGTCGAGGACAGGGTGCAGGCGGAAGAGATCGCGGCCCGTCTCGATGGCGTCGCTTCCGTAGAAAACCGGATCCAAACCGAGCATCGGCTGGATCGTAGACTGGCGCCTCTCGCCAAGCAGACTGAAGAGATAGGACTGCGCATCCTCGTATTCCTGCCGCTCCTTCTGGTTGCCATGCTGGTGTGGGCTGCTTTCTGGATCGCGGGCGTCCTCTTTACCCGCTGGACCAACATCTTCCGTCGCATGGTCAGCAATCAATTCGTCGAGAACTTGCTGGAGCAGGTCGTCCGGCTGGTCTTCATCCTGGTTGGGCTCGTCTTGGCGATGAACATCCTGGGTGCGACAGCGCTGATCGGCTCGGTCCTTGGTGCGGCCGGCGTGTTCGGTCTCGCGATCGGTTTCGCGATGCGCGACACGCTGGAGAACTACATCGCCAGCATTCTGCTGAGCTTGCGGCGGCCGTTCGCGCCGAACGATGCGGTTATCATCGAAGGGGTGGAAGGGCGGATCACGACGCTGAATTCGCGGGCCACGATCATCACGACCTGGGACGGGAACGAGGTGCGGATACCCAACGCGATTGTCTACAAGGCCAAGATCACCAATTTCACCCACACGCCCCAGCGCCGGTTCGATTTCGAGATCCGCATCAGCGTTGAGACGGACGTGAGTTGCGCGTTGGCGGTGGCGATGCAGGCGGTGAAGAAGGTCGACGGCGTGCTGGCGGAGCCGGCGCCGTCGGTGCTGGTGAACCGGCTCGAGGATTACTCGATCGTCCTGGCGGTGTTCGCATGGGTCGACCAGACGCAGTCCGACTTCGGCAAAGTGAAGAGCGAGGCGATCCGGGCGGTGAAGGAAGCGTTCGCCGCCGAGCAGATCGGCATAGCGGCACCGGCGCAGGCCTACCGCATGCTGCCGATGGCCGACGTCGAGCCGCCGCAGCCGCAGCAGAGCACCCGCCGCGCCACGGCCGCGGAATTGCAGGCGATCCAGGACACCAGCGCCGACACGACGATCGAGGAGCAAGTGGAAGCGCGCCGGAAACGGACGGACAACGACTTGCTGACGACCAAGGCGCCGCGCGAATAGATCAGGCCGCGGCGGCGGCTTCGGGCTGCTCTCCTGCAGCGGCGAGCAGCGACGTCTCGACGGCCTTGAGGCGCTCGGGCGCGGTGATCTTCCCGCCGGTGAGATCGGTGACGTAGAAAGTGTCGACTGCTCGCTCGCCGTACTGGGTGATATGCGCGGAGTTGACCATGAGGCGACATTCGAACAGCGCCCGGGCCAGCCGGTTGAGTAGCGCCGGCCGGTCGCGGGCGATGACTTCGATCACCGTGAAGCGCCCCGAGGCCTTGTTGTCGAACACGACCGACGGCCGAACGTCGAAGCTTTCGGCGCGCGCGCGCGCCAGTGGCCGCTTGGCGAGCTGGGGGACCAGCTCGATCCGGCCCGCAAGCGAATCCTCGATCGACTTCTGCAGCCGGGCCAACTGCTCGGCTTCGCGGAATGGCTGCCCGAGCGGGTCCTGGACCAGGAAGTTGTCGACCGCCTTCCCGACCCGCGTGGTGTGAATGCGCGCATCGATGATGTTGGCGCCGGCCAGGCTGATCGCGCCGGCGATGCGGTAGAACAGTCCGGGATGGTCGTCGCCGATCACGGTCACCAGCGTGGCCCCGCGCGCCGGGTAGTACTGCGCGTGAATGGTCAGCTTGTCCTGGTTACGCTTGGCAAGGGCATAGAGCGGGATGTTGAGCGCGATGATGTCTTCGGGCTCTGCGATCCAGTAGGCATCGTCGAAGCGGTCATCGAGTTCGTCGATGCAGTTCGCCTCGGAGCCGAGCAACTCGGCCACTTTGGCCTTCTTGGCTTCGATCCGTTCCTTGCGCCCGTGGCGTTTGTGACCGAGCCGCATGCGTTCCTCGGCCAGTTCGTAAAGCTCGCCCAGCAACTGCCGCTTCCAGCCGTTCCAGATACCCGGCCCGACCGCGCGGATGTCGACGACGGTCAGCAGCATGAGCTGCCGCAGCCGCTCGAGCGTCTGCACCTGCTCGACAAAGTCGGTGATCGTCTTCGGGTCCGACAGGTCGCGCTTGAACGCGGTCGCACTCATCAGCAAGTGCCAGCGCACCAGCCAGGCGACGAGCTCGGTTTCGTCCTCGGTCATGCCGAGCCGCGGGCAAAGCTTCATTGCAACTTCGGCGCCTAGCACGGAGTGGTCGCCGTCGCGGCCCTTTGCGATGTCGTGCAGCAAAGTCGCCACATAAAGCACGGTCCGACTGCCGAGCCGGGGCAGGAGTTCGGTGGCGAGTGGATGGTCTTCCTTGAGCTGGCCACCTTCGATCCGGGCGAGGAGGCCGATCGCGCGGATGGTGTGCTCGTCCACCGTGTAGTGGTGGTACATGTCGAACTGCATCTGCGCGTTGACCTTGCCGAAGTCCGGCACGAACCGGCCGAACACGCCGGCTTCGTTCATCCACCGCAGCACGGTCTCTGGATCGCGTCTGCCGCTCAGCACCTTGAGGAAGAGCGTATTGGCGCGCGGATCGTGGCGCACGTCGTCCTTGATCAGCTCGGCATCGCGCCGCGCCATTCGCATGGTTTCGGGATGGATTTCGAGCCCTTCTTCCTCGGCGATCTGGAACAGCTCGATGAGCCGGACCGGGTCCTGGCGGAACCAGTCGGACCCGGGCGCGCAGATCTTCCCGGCGGAAATCTTGTAGCCCTTGAACAGGCGCGGCCGGCTGCGGAAGCCGGCCAGCAAGCCGCGCGGACGCGTCTTCTGCGCCATCTGCTCGTCGATATGCGCGAGGAACACGCCGGTCAGGTGCCCGACCGTCTGTGCCTGGAGGAAGTAGTACTGCATGAAGCGCTCGACCGCGCTCTTGCCGGGACGCTCGGCGAAATTCATTCGCTTGGCGAGTTCGCGCTGAACGTCGAACGTCAGCCGGTCCTCGGCACGGCGAGTGACCGTATGAAGGTGGCAACGGACCGCGAGCAGGAAGGATTCGGCGCGGCGGAAGCTGCGGTATTCCCTGGCGGTGAACAGCCCGCGATCGACGAGTTCGGCGGCGTTGCGCACCCGATGGATATACTTCCCGATCCAGTACAGTGTCTGGAGATCTCGCAAGCCGCCTTTGCCGTCCTTGACGTTGGGTTCGACGACGTAGCGGCTGTCGCCCATGCGCTTGTGCCGGGCGTTGCGCTCGGCCAGTTTCTCCGACACGAACTGCGCCTGCGAGCCGGGGACTACGTCGCCCCAGAAGCGCTGGCTTGCTTGCTGGTAGAGATCCTGGTCCCCCCAGAGGTAGCGGCCTTCGAGAATCGCGGTGCGAATGGTCAGGTCGCTGCGCGCCATGCGGACCATGTCATCGAGCGAGCGGCTGGAATGGCCGACTTTCAAGCCGAGGTCCCACAAGTAGTAGAGCAGCGCTTCGATCACCTGCTCGCACCACGGCGTGGGCTTGCCAGGAGTGATGAAGGCGATGTCGACGTCGGAGTGAGGCGCCATCTCGCCGCGCCCGTATCCGCCCACCGCGATGAGCGTCAGCCGCTCTCCCTTCGAGCGGATGGCAACCGGATAGAGGTCGCCGATCACATGATCGTGCAGGACGCGGATCAGTTGATCGATCAGGAATGCGTGGCCGTTGACGATCTCGTGCCCCGCGCTGGGTTTGGCGGCGAGGCGCCGGGCGAGCTCCTCGCGGCCCGCGTCCAGAGCGCCGCGCACCAGATCGACCACGCGCGGGCGCGCCTCGCGCGGCCCGAGTTCGGCCACGGCTTCGGCTACGGCGGCTGTCAGTTCGCGGCGATCGACAATGGCGCGCTGGTTGGGGATGGCGGGGATGCTCACGCACTTTCAATAGGCGCTAAGCGGCCCCATGCAATCTTTGCGCGGGTTGCTTTTCCGTGGCAAAGCCGGCGCTCGCGAAGGGGAATACGATGTTCGACTTGCTGGCCGCGGCGACCGGAGAGGCGATCCGTTGGGAGGATTTGGGCCTCCGGCCGGGCATAGACCTCGGCTTCTTCACCCTGCGGTTCTATTCGCTGGCGTACCTCGCCGGCATCGTCCTCGGCTATTGGCACCTGACCCGCATGGCGAAGGCGCCGGGCAGCCCGATGGCGCAGCGCCATGCCGACGACCTGTTCTTCTATTGCACGCTCGGCATCATCCTGGGCGGCCGGCTGGGCTACGCCGCGTTCTATCGGCCCGAGCTGTTCGGCAGCACCGAACTGTTCATGCTCTGGGAAGGCGGGATGAGCTTCCACGGCGGCGTGATCGGCACCGTCGTGGCGATCGCCTGGGTGGCCTGGCGCGGGCAACTGAACTTCATCCGGGTCTGCGACTATATCGCGGTCAACGTCGGCTTCGGGATGCTGTTCGGCCGCATCGCCAACTTCATCAACGGTGAGCTGTGGGGGCGACCGACGGACGTTTCCTGGGCGATGATCTTCCCTTCGGACCCGCTAGGGCTGCCGCGCCACCCGAGCCAGCTCTACGAAGCGCTGCTCGAAGGCTTGCTGGTCATTGTCATCATGCTTCCGCTGTTCTGGAAAACCCGCGCCCGCTACCGCCCTGGGCTGCTGGTCGGCGCTTTCACCGCGCTCGTCTGCGGCGGCCGCTTCGTGGTCGAGTTCTTCCGCGAGCCGGATGCGCACCTTGCCTGGATGGTCGTCGATACCGGGCTAAGCCGCGGGCAGTGGCTGAGCATTCCGTTGATCCTGGCCGGAATCGGCCTGGTGATCTGGGCGTTGGTGCGGCCCGAACTCGGGAGCGCGCGTAAACCCGCCAAGGCATGAGCGAGCGGTCGCTGGCCGACAGCTTCCGCAGGCTGATCGCGTCATCTGGACCAATCAGCCTGGCCCAGTTCATGGGGGAATCGAACGCCCGCTATTACGCGGGCCGCGATCCGTTCGGGGTGACGGGCGACTTCATCACTGCGCCCGAGATCAGCCAGATGTTCGGCGAGCTGATCGGGCTGTGGCTGGCCGACATCTGGTTCAGGGCGGGAAGCCCGGCGCACCCGCTTTATGTCGAGCTAGGGCCGGGGCGGGGGACCTTGGCGCGCGACGCGCTGCGCGCGATGCGTCAAGCGGGCCTCGAGCCCGAACCGCACCTTGTCGAGGGATCACCGGAGCTGAGGCGGCTGCAAGCCCAAGCAGTACCGAGCGCGCAGTTTCACCATGACCTGTCGACAGTCCCGGAGGAGCGGCCGATGCTGCTCGTCGCCAACGAGTTCGTCGATGCGCTGCCAATCCGACAACTGGTCATGACCGAACGAGGCTGGCGCGAACGGATGGTCGCGCTCGATGCCGAAGAGCGGTTCGTGTTCGTGCCCGGCGAGCAGGCGATGGACGCCGCGGTTCCAGCCGAGCGGCGCGAGGCGGCGGTTGGGACGATCATCGAAACCTCGCCAGCCGGTGCCGCGGTCGTTTCAGAAGTGGCGGGGCGCCTGGCCGCACAAGGCGGCGCCGCCCTGCTGATCGACTATGGCCATGCGGAGCCGCGCACCGGATCGACGCTGCAAGCGGTGCGGGCCCACGCCAAAGTCGATCCCTTGGCTGCTCCGGGCGATGCGGACCTGACCGCCCACGTGGACTTCGTCAGCCTGACCGAAGTCTCGCAGGCCCGCGGCGCGCGCTGGCTCGGCACTGTACCGCAGGGCACCTGGCTAAAGGCGTTAGGCATCGATGCGCGCTGCGAAGCGCTCAGCCAGGCGGCGCCGCAACACCGGCAGACGCTGAAGGAAGGCCGGGACCGATTGGTCGACGCGGAGCAAATGGGCGAGCTGTTCAAGGTCATGGGCCTGACCGCATCAGGCTGGCCGCCAGGCGCCGGTTTTTAAGGCCGGCGGTTTGACCGGCCGCCCTTACTTTCCGGCGATGGCCGTTTTCGAGACGGTAAGCTCGCAGATCATCCCCTCCGGCTCGAAGCGTCGCCGCCACGAGCCCCCGAGCTGGCCGGTGATGCTCATCTCCACGAGGCGTGAACCGAACCCGTCGGCGTGCGCCGGCCGCGGAGGTGGCCCTCCCCGCTCCACCCAGCGCAGCATCAGGGTGTCGCCCTGGTCGGCTATCGAAAGTTCCACCACCCCGTCTTCCGCCGACAGCGCGCCATACTTGGCGGAGTTGGTCGCCAGTTCGTGGAATACCAGGGCCAGCGGTGTCGCCGAGTGCGGCGCGACGATCAGATCGTCTCCGGTGACGAGGACGCGAGCCTGCTGATCGATGCCATAAGGGCTGAACAAGTCGCCGAGCATGCCGTGCAGATGGCTGTGCCGCTGTCCGCTGGTCGCCCGCACGTAATCGTGGGCGCGGCCCAGCGCCTGGATCGTTCCGATCAACTCCTTGCCGAACTCCTCCCGGTCGGGCCGCTTGCGGGTCGAGAGAGAAATCAGGCCAGAGACCACCGCAAAGATGTTCTTGATTCGATGCGACAGTTCCTTGGCGAGCAGTTCGCGCGCTTCGGAAGCGGCATAGAGATCGTGAATATCGACAGCGGTGCCGAACCAGCGGACGATCTGCCCATCCGAATCGCGAACGGGCAGAGCGCGGCTGATCAACCAGCGATATTCGCCGTCATGCCGGCGAAGGCGATGCTGGATCTCGTAAGGTTCGCCGGTCTCGAGCGACCGCTGCCACGCGGCCGTCGCCTTCTTCCAGTCTTCGGGATGGAAGGCGGCACCGGTCTTGTCGTCGGGGTCGCCGGTGAATTCGACCATCTGCTTGTTGAAGTATTCGAACTGGCCGTCTGCGGTGGCCGACCAGGCGATCGCCGGGATGGAATCGGCGAGGAGGTGCAAATAGGCGACTCGCTCCTCATGCTCGCGGCGCGCGGCGGTGCTGTGGCGGCGCGAGCGCAGCCGGCGCATGACCGCCTGGGCAAGCACCTCGAGACCTTCGCGCTGGAACGCTGTGAGGCCCTCTGGCCGGGGCACGGTATCGATCACGCAGAGGGTGCCGAGCGGCAGCTCTTCTTCCGACTTTAGCGGCTGGCCGGCGTAGAAGCGTATACCAGGACCCGAGACGACTAGCGGATTGCCGGCGAAGAGCGGGTCGAGCGTGGCATCACGCACTTCCATCAGCGATTCGTGCAGCATCGCATGAGTGCAAAACGAAATCTCGCGGGGGGTTTCGCTGGCTGTGAGCCCCTCGCTTGCAAGAAAACGCTGCCGCTCTTCTTCGACAAGACTGACCAGCGCAATCGGCGCGTCGCACAGCTTGGCGGCGAATCGGGCGATCGAGGAAAGCTCCTTGTCGCCCTGCAGCGAATCGAGCGCGTAGTCGCGGAGCACTCGGATACGCTCCGCCTCGCCGATAAAATCAGGCGCTGGAACCGGCCCGGCCGGCCGGAGTTCGGGGGTGACAACAGTCATTGCGCTCTCGCCGCGAGGGTACTCCAATCCGGTCGGATTGGATAGTCGGCGCGCGCCTAATTTCATACGCAACCGGTTTGCGCGCCACCTTAGGCTTGCTAAGCCAAGGCTGAAGAGGAGCCCGGAAATGCGCGCCACGCCCGATTTCGATTTTGGACTGGGCGACAATGCGGCGATGATCCGCGATTCGGTGGGGCGGTTCGTCGACGAGGTGATCGCGCCGTTGGCCGAATCGGTCGACCGCGAGGACCGGTTCCCGCGCGACCTGTGGCCGCAAATGGGCGAACTCGGCCTGCACGGCATTACCGTGCCTGAGGCCGACGGTGGGTTGGAGCTGGGCTATCTCGAGCACGTGATCGCGATCGAGGAAGTGAGCCGGGCCAGCGCGTCGATCGGGCTCAGCTACGGGGCGCACTCCAACTTATGCATCAACCAGATCGCGCGCTGGGGCACTGATGAGCAGAAGGCGCGGTGTCTGCCGAAGCTGATAAGCGGCGAGCATGTCGGCGCCCTGGCGATGAGCGAGGCGGGTGCAGGATCGGACGTCGTGTCGATGAAGCTGAAGGCGGACGCTACCGACGGCGGCTTCGTGCTCAACGGCAGCAAGTTCTGGATTACCAACGGGCACGAAGCCGAAGTGCTGGTGGTCTATGCCAAGACCGAT
>CAYTPY010000016.1:26082-34648 GCA_964439725.1 uncultured Erythrobacter sp.
TGATCCAGGCCAAGGTCGCCGACATGTACGTCGCGCTGCAGTCGGCGCGCGCTTATACTTATGCGGTGGCGAAAGCCTGCGACAGGGGCGAGACGACACGGCACGACGCCGCGGGCGCGATCCTTCTGGCGAGCGAGAATGCGTTTCGCGTTGCAGGCGAGGCGGTCCAGGCGCTCGGGGGCGCGGGCTACACCACCGACTGGCCGGTCGAACGGTACTTGCGCGACGCCAAGCTGCTGGACATCGGCGCCGGAACCAACGAAATCAGGCGCATGCTGATCGGCCGCGAGCTGATCGGCGCATAAGGACTTGGGAGGGTCGATTGCTGAAGAAAATCCTGGCTTGCGCCGCCGCGCTGGCCGCCATCGCCGCCGTTCCCGCCACGGCGCAGGAGCAGGCCCGGCTCAATTGGGTCGAGGTCCATAGCCCGCACATCGAAGGCAATCTCGAAGGCAACAGCGCCGAGCGCAAAGTGCTGGTGGTGACGCCTCCGGGGTACGACCAGAACTCGGGCAAGCGCTATCCGGTGGTCTATTACCTCCACGGCTATTGGGCGCCGGTCGAAGCGCAGCAGGAGGGCTTCAAGCTGCATGAGGCGGTGCAGGCCGCGGCCGAGGCGGGCAATGACGTGATCATGGTCATGCCCGACGGCTTCTCGAAGCTGCGCGGGGGCTTCTATTCGAGCTCCCCGACCGTGGGCGATTACGAGCGCTTCGTCGCCGACGATCTCGTCGATTGGGTCGACTCCAACTACCGCACCATTCCCGAGCGCGCCTCGCGCGGCCTCGCCGGCCATTCGATGGGCGGCTACGGCACGATCCGCATCGCAATGAAGCACCCGGAGACCTTCTCCAGCATCTACATGATGAGCGCCTGCTGCCTCGATCCGATGCCGATCACGGCGGAGCAGGCCCGGCAAGTCGAAGCGATGACGCCGGAGCAGGTGGCGGCTGCCCAGTTCGGCGAGCTGGCCGCCGTCTCGACCCTCGCGACGTGGTCGCCCGATCCGACCGACGATGGCTTCCTGAAGGTCTATACCGGGCTCAAGGAGGACGGCACGCTCGACCCGCTGGTCAACTACCGCCTCGCCGCGAACTCGCCGCTGGTGCTGCTGCCGCAGTACTTGTCCGCGCTCAATTCGCTCGAAGCTTTCGCGATGGACATCGGCGACAAGGACTTCCTGCTCGAAGGCAATCGCCTGTTCCGCGAAGAGCTCGACAAGTTCGGCGTGAAGTATGAGTTCGAGCTCTACGAAGGCGACCACGGCAATCGCATTGCCGAACGCATCCGCACCGAAGTCCTCCCGTTCTTCGGCGAGCACCTCGATCGGTGAGCGCGTCGCTGCGCCGGATTAGTTGTTGCAACAAACTATCCGCTGGGGCAGCCGGAGCGTTGAAGGGGACTTTTGGAGGGTATGCAATGAAACTGACGAAATGGGTGGCCGCAGCGGTTGCTCCGCTGACGCTGCTTGCCGCCGGGCCGGCGAGCGCGCAGCTCATCACCGCGCCCGCGCCGACGGTGCCGGCCGGGATCACGGTCGAAGCGGTGCAGGTTCCGGGGCCATCGCTCGAAGGCAACCTCGAAGGCAATGCCACCACGCGCGAGGCGATGGTCGTGCTGCCGCCGAGCTACGCCAGCAATCCGAACAAGCGCTACCCGGTGGTTTATTACCTGCACGGGTTCTCGATCGACGGGCGGAATTTCTACAACTTCATGCGCGTGCCCGAAGCGGTCGCCAACAACGCCGCCAAGGGTAACGAGTTCATCGTCGTGGTCCCTGACACGCTCACCAAGATGGGCGGCAGCATGTATTCGAACTCGGTGACGACCGGTGACTTCCAGAGCTTCATCGCCAAGGATCTCGTTGCCTTCATCGACAACAAATACCGCACGCTGGCGAGCCGCGAGAGCCGCGGCCTCGTCGGCCATTCGATGGGCGGATACGGCACCTGGCGTATCGCGATGCGCTTTCCGGAAGTCTATTCGGCGATTTGGGCGCAGAGCGCCTGCTGCATCAGCCCGCGTAGCGAGACCGTAGAATCGGCGCAGGCGATGGCCGACGTGCCTTATGCCGGCGTCGACGAGGCCGGCTTCGGCATGCGCGCCGGGCTCGCCTCGATGGTCGCGTGGTCGCCGAACCCGCAGAACCCGCCGTACTACGCCGACTTCCCGATCAAGGACGGCAAGGTCGACGAGTTCGTGATCTCGCAATGGGCGGCGAACTCGCCGCTGGCGCTCGTCGCCAGCCACACCGATGCGCTGAAGAGCTTCAAGGCCATCGGCGCCGACGTCGGCGACAAGGATGGCCTCGTGAGCGACGACACGCTGATGCATGAAGAGTTGACCAAGTTCGGCATCGCGCACGACTGGGCGATCTACGACGGCGACCACGTGAACCGCATCGCCCAGCGCTTCGACGAAATCTCGCTGCCGTTCTTCGGGAAGCATCTGGTCAAATGAGCGAAGCTGGCGGCGCGGTGACGGACGACACGCTCTCGCGCCGCCAGCGCGGTTTCCTGGGGTTCGTCGAGCGGGTCGGCAACCTGCTGCCCGAACCGACGATGATCTTCGTCTACCTGATCGTCGCGCTGATGGTGCTTTCGACCATCGGCGCGGCGCTCGGCTGGTCGGCGACGCTGCCGTTCTCCGGCGACACTCCGCCAAGCGGAGCGACGCTGGATGACGGCGTCATCACTTATACCGCGACCAGCCTGTTCTCGGCCGAGAACATCAGCCTGCTGCTCGCGGAAATGCCGCGGACGATGGCCGGCTTCGCGCCGCTCGGGCTGATCCTGGTCATCATGCTCGGCGCCGCGGTGGCCGAGCGCTCGGGGCTGTTCTCGGCGCTGATCCGCGCCTCCCTGCGCAACGCGCCGCGTTCGATCCTGACGCCGATCGTCGCGCTGGTAGGCATGGTCTCGCATCATGCCTCGGATGCGGCTTACGTCGTCTATATCCCGCTCGCCGCGATCATCTACGCCGCTGCCGGACGGCACCCGCTGACCGGGCTTGCCGCGGCTTTCGCGGCCGTCTCCGGCGGCTATGCCGGCAACATCACGCCCGGACAGATCGACGTGCTGCTGTTCGGCTTCACCCAGGAAGCGGCGCGCATCGTCGAGCCTGGCTGGCTGATGAACCCGGCGGGCAACTGGTGGTTCATCCTGACGATCGTGATCCTCTACACGCCCGCGATCTGGTTCATCACCGACAAGGTGATCGAGCCGCGCCTCGGTGCCTGGAACGGCGAGGTGGACGAAGAGACCAGGGCGGAACTCGCCCGCTCCGCGCTGGAGCCGGGTGAGCGCAAGGGGCTGCGGCGCGCGGGCTTGGCCCTGCTGGCGATCATCGGGCTCTATGTCGCGCTTTCGACGATCCCCGGATACACGCCGCTGATCAACCAGGAGGCGGAAGGCACCGCTCGCCTGCAGCCGCTCTATGCGGCCTTGATAGCCGGGTTCTTCCTACTCTTCGTCAGCGCCGGCATCGCCTACGGCAGCGCGGCGGGCACGGTGAAGAGCTACAAGGACGTAACGGATATGATGCAGGAGGGGATCCGCACGATCGCCCCCTATATCGTGTTCGTGTTCTTCGCCGCGCACTTTGTGGCGATGTTCAACTGGAGCCGGATCGGCCCGATCATTGCCATCAACGGTGCCGAGGCGCTCGCGGCACTGGCGCTGCCGGCGCCGCTCCTATTGGTTAGCGTGCAGCTACTGGGCTCGTTCCTCGATCTGTTCATCGGCTCGGCCAGCGCGAAGTGGAGCGCGCTCGCTCCCGTGGTTGTGCCGATGTTCATGCTGCTCGGGATCAGTCCGGAAATGACCACGGCGGCGTATCGCATGGGAGACAGCTACACCAATATCATGACCCCGCTGATGAGCTACTTCCCGCTGATCCTCGCTTTCGCGCGGCGCTGGGACAAGAGCTTCGGGGTCGGCTCGCTCTTGGCGCTGATGTTGCCTTTTGCGCTGACTTTCATGGCGATTGGGGTGTGCATGGTGGTCGGCTGGGTAGCGTTCGATCTGCCGCTTGGCCCGGGCGCTGGCGTGTTCTACCAGCAGCCATGAACGCGCCGGTCCTCTCCAGCTCGCTCGACCAGGAGAGCGCCGAAGCCAAAGCGCGGGCGACGCACAACCGGGCGCTGGCGCAGGAACTGCGCGAAAAAGTAGCACAGGCGGCACAGGGCGGTTCTGAGGCGACCCGCCAGCGGCACACCGCGCGTGGCAAGCTGCTACCGAGGGAGAGGGTCGAGCGGCTGCTCGATCCCGGCTCACCGCTCCTCGAGGTCGGGCAACTGGCAGCGAACGGGCTCTATGATGACGCGGTGCCTGGAGCGGGGCTCATCGCCGGCATCGGCCGCGTGTCGGGGCGCCAATGCATGATCGTCGCCAACGACGCCACGGTGAAGGGCGGGACTTACTTCCCGCTGACGGTGAAGAAGCACCTGCGCGCGCAGGAGATCGCACAGCAGAACCGGTTGCCGTGCCTCTACCTGGTCGACAGCGGCGGGGCCAATCTGCCGCACCAGGCCGAGGTCTTTCCCGACCGCGACCACTTCGGGCGCATCTTCTACAACCAGGCGCAGATGAGCAGCCTCGGCATTCCGCAGATCGCTTGCGTGATGGGTAGCTGCACGGCCGGCGGGGCCTACGTTCCGGCGATGAGCGACGAGAGCGTGATCGTCCGCGACCAAGGGACGATCTTCCTCGCCGGCCCGCCCTTAGTCAAAGCCGCGACGGGCGAGGAAATCAGCGCCGAAGACCTCG
Source organism: uncultured Erythrobacter sp. (assembly GCA_964439725.1). Lineage (GTDB taxonomy): Bacteria > Pseudomonadota > Alphaproteobacteria > Sphingomonadales > Sphingomonadaceae > Croceibacterium_A. The sequence continues at coordinate 30,849 of CAYTPY010000016.1, forward strand.
GCGGCGGCGAGTTGCACGGGAAAAAGTCGGGCGTGGTCGATCACCTGGCGGAGAACGACGCACATGCGCTGACCATCCTGCGCGATATCGTCAGCCACCTGGGACAATCCACCAAAGCTCAAGCTAACTTGAGGGAGCCGCGCCCACCCCGTTTCCCGGCCGAAGACCTCTACGCCGTCATCCCCGAAGATGTGCGCGCGCCGTATGATGTGCACGAGGTGCTTGCGCGGATTGTGGACGGCAGCGAGTTCCACGAATTCAAGGCGCTCTACGGCTCAACGCTGGTCTGCGGCTTTGCACATATTTGGGGCCAGCCGGTCGCGATCCTCGCTAATAACGGCGTTCTCTTCTCCGAAAGCGCGCTGAAAGGCGCGCACTTCATCGAACTTGCCTGCCAACGCGGGATACCCCTGCTGTTTCTGCAGAACATCAGCGGCTTCATGGTCGGGGGGAAGTACGAGGCCGAGGGCATCGCCAAGCACGGCGCCAAGCTGGTGACGGCGGTGGCTACTGCGCAAGTGCCGAAGATCACGGTGGTCATCGGCGGCAGCTTCGGCGCCGGCAACTACGGGATGTGCGGACGCGCCTATTCCCCGCGCTTCCTGTTTACCTGGCCCAACGCGCGGATTTCGGTGATGGGCGGGGAGCAGGCTGCGAGCGTGCTCGCGACGGTTCATCGCGATACGGAGACGTGGACACCGGAAGAAGCCGAAGCCTTCAAGGCGCCGATCCGCGAGAAGTATGAGGCTGAAGGAAACCCTTACTACGCCACCGCACGGCTGTGGGACGACGGCATAATCGATCCGGTTCAGACGCGTGATGTGCTGGGGCTGGCGCTGGCGGCGTGTCTTGAGGCGCCGATCCCGGAGGCGCCGAAGTTCGGGGTGTTTCGGATGTGAGCTAAGGCGTTCCTTCCGGCTTCTCCGCATGAAGCGGCGGTGCGGAACGCCGATGGCGGTTGCCCGTTAGCTTCCTCGACAACGGGAGGACTCGAGTTCGGGAGAGCTTCCGATGCAGTCCAATGAAATTCTGATTCTGGCGGTCATTGCGATCGCATTGATCGCGGCCATCGTCGCTTGGGCCGCGATGCGCCGGCGCCATACTGAGTCTCTGCGCGCGCGGTACGGCGGCGAGTATGACCGAACCCTCCACGAACATGGCCGGCGCTCTGCCGCGGAGAAAGCGCTGGAAGAGCGCGAGGAGCGTGTGGCCCAGCTCGACATTCGGCCGCTCACGCCAGCGAACCGCGCGCAGTTCATCCACGAATGGCAGGAAGTGAAAGCCGATTTCGTCGACAGCCCCGCGGAAGCCGCGCTTCATGCCGATCGGCTGCTGGCGAAAATCATGCGTGCGCGCGGCTATCCGATGGGCGATTTTGACCGGCGCTACGAGGATCTGACTGTCGACCACCGCGAAGTAGCGCAGCACTATCGCGCCGGACACGAGATTACCGAGCGGCAGGGCCGCGGCGAAGCCACGACCGAGGACTTGCGTCAGGCGATGCAGCACTACGAGGAGCTGTTCGACGATCTCGTCAGCGACCGCGGCGAGGGGCCGGCGCCCGGCGAACGCCTGCCGCCGCGCAGGCCGCCAGTCCCCCGCTAGGGTTGATCACACGTCCAGGTTGGCGACGTTCAGAGCGTTTTGCTGGATGAACTCGCGGCGTGGCTCGACGATGTCGCCCATCAACCGGGTGAAAATCTCATCCGTCACGTCGGCGTCTTCCACTTTGACTTGGAGTAACACGCGGTTGTCGGGATCGAGCGTGGTCTCCCACAGCTGCTCCGCGTTCATCTCGCCCAAGCCCTTGTAGCGGGCGATCGACAGCCCCTTGCGGCCGGCGGCGAGCACCGCCTCGAGCAACTGGCTCGGCCGAGTGATCGTGCCCTCGGCGGCATTGGGGCGGGCATCCTCAGCAGGTTCGTCGTCCTCGGCGACAGGTTCGGGTTCGGGCTCGGCCGCCGTCGCTCCTTTGCTGAAGCGCGCCGGGGCGTCGTAAGCTTCGGCATGCTCCTGCGCGAGCTTGTGCAGTTTGCGCGCCTCGGCGCTGCCGACAAAGCCCGGCTCAAGCAGGTGTGCGTCCGTGACCCCGCGCCATACGCGCGAGAAGATGATGGTACCGTCGGAGCGCATCTCGGCGCTCCACCGCGCTTCCGGATCGCTGAGCTGCATCTGGGCAGCGGCGCGGGTGAGCCGGTCGCGGCGCTCTTCCGTCCCGATGTCGGGGTCGAGTGCGCCGGCCAAGGCCGCGGCCTCCACGATCGAGTAGTCGTACTTGCGCGGGACGAAAGCCATCAGGTTGTTCATCCGCAGCGCATGCTCAACCAGCAGGGCAAGGTCTTGTCCGCCGCGCGCGCCGACCTGGCTTTCGAGCACGCGGCCCTGAAGCCCGGCCTCGACGAGGTAGCGGTCGAGCGCGGGCTGGTCTTTCAGGTAGACCTCGCTGCGGCCCTTGCTGACCTTGAATAGCGGCGGCTGAGCGATGAACAAGTGGCCCGCCTTGATGATCTCCGGCATCTGCCGATGGAAGAACGTCAGCAGCAGGGTGCGGATGTGCGCACCGTCCACGTCGGCGTCCGTCATGATGACGATCTTGTGGTAGCGCAGCTTCGCAAGGTTGAACTCGTCTCTGATCCCGGTGCCCATTGCCTGAATAAGGGTGCCGATTTCTTTCGAGCTGATGATTCGGTCGAACCGGGCGCGCTCGACGTTGAGGATTTTGCCCCGCAAAGGGAGGATGGCCTGATACTGGCTGTCGCGGCCGCTCTTGGCCGAGCCGCCGGCGCTGTCGCCCTCGACCAGGAACAGCTCGGACTTGGCGGGATCGCGCTCGCGGCAGTCGCTGAGCTTGCCGGGGAGGGAAGCGATGTCCATCGCGCCCTTGCGCCGCGTCAGTTCACGCGCCTTGCGCGCGGCTTCACGCGCGGCGGCGGCATCGACGACCTTCTGGATGATGGACTTCGCGTCGCTGGGGTTTTCCTCCAGCCACTCGCTCATCTTCTCGCTCATCAGGCTTTCGAGCGGCTGACGAACTTCGGAGCTGACCAGCTTGTCCTTGGTTTGGCTGGAGAACTTCGGGTCCGGCAGCTTGACCGACACGATCGCGGTCAGGCCTTCGCGCATGTCCTCGCCGGAAAGCTGGACCTTCTCTTTTTTGAGCAGGCCGGAGCGCTCGGCATAGCCGTTCAGAGTGCGGGTCAGGGCAGCGCGGAACGCAGCAAGGTGGGTGCCGCCGTCACGCTGCGGGATGTTGTTGGTGAAGGTGAGGACGTTCTCGTAATAGGAGTCGTTCCATTCGAGCGCGACTTCGATGCCGATCCCCTCTTTATCCGCCGAAACCGAAATCGGCTCGGCGATGAGGGGCTGCTTGTTGCGGTCGAGATACTTCACGAAAGCGGCGATCCCGCCCTCGTAATAGAGATCGTGCTCGACCGGTTCGTCGTGCCGGTTGTCGCGCAGCAGGATGTGCACGCCCGAATTGAGGAAAGCGAGTTCGCGATAGCGGTGCTCGAGCTTCTCGAAATCGAACTCGGTGACATTCTTGAAGGTGTCGGTAGAGGGCATGAAGGTGACGCGTGTGCCAGTGCGGTCGGCGGGAACGTCCCCCGTCACTTCGAGCGGAGCCACTGCATCGCCGTGCTCGAAGCGCATGCGGTGCTCCTTGCCGCCGCGCCAGATCTTAAGCTCGAGCCATTCCGACAGCGCGTTCACCACTGAGACGCCGACGCCGTGCAGACCACCCGACACCTTGTAGGCGTTGTCGTCGCTGCTGTTCTCGAACTTACCGCCGGCGTGGAGCT
>CAYTPY010000017.1:0-31921 GCA_964439725.1 uncultured Erythrobacter sp.
CTAGAGGAACCCAGATGATCCTTCGCAACCTCGCCCGCTCGCTTGTCATCGGACTTGCGGCGCTTTCGCTTTCGGCTTGCGGCATCAACTCGGTACCGACCGCCGAGGAGAATGCAAAGGCCAAGTGGGCCGATGTGGAAGCCGCCTTCCAGGAACGCGCCAACCTCGTTCCCAACTTGCAGGAAATCGTGATGTCTTCGGCCGAAGAGGAGCGCGAGACTCTGAACGATGTGATCCAGGCCCGCGCCTCGGCGACGCGGCCGGAGGTGCAGATCGACGCCGAGGACCTCGATAATCCGGAGCGTGTCCGCGCCTTTCAGCAGGCTCAGAACGAATTCAGCGGTGCTTTGAGCCGCCTGCTCGTTTCAGTCGAACAATACCCCGAGCTGCGCAGCCAGGAGAACTTCGGCCGCTTCATGACCCAGCTCGAAGGCAGTGAGAACCGCATTCGGGTGGCTATCCGCGACTACAACGAGGCGGTCCGCCAGTATAACACCACAATCCGGACTTTCCCCGACATCATCGGCGCCAAGATCATCCATGGCGCTCAACCGCTGACGTCCTACGAAGCCGCAACCGAGGGCGCTGAAGTGGCTCCTTCGCTCAATATGCGCTCGAGCCGCGGCGCTGCACCCGCAGCCTCGAACGACAATGCTCCGGCCGATGCCGGCGCAGCCGCTGCGACTAACTGATAGAGTAGGACTGGCCTTTCGAAATGCCTCGTTTGATCGTCTTGCTGTGCCTCCTGTTGGCGACGCTGACAGGAGGCACAGCAATTGCGCAGCCGCAATTTCCCGAGCGCGGCACCGCACCGATCGTGGATCTGGCGAACGTCATTGACCCGGCGGCGGAGGCGGAGCTTAGCGCCAAGCTGGACGCGTTCGAGCAAGCCAACCAACGCCAGTTCGTGGTAGCTACGATCCCGTCGCTCGACGGTTATGAGATCTCGGATTACGGCTACCAGTTGGGCCGACATTGGGGTCTCGGGGATGCCGAGAACAACGACGGCATCATCCTGCTGGTCGCTCCGAACGAGCGCAAGGTTCGCATCGAAGTGGGCTATGGGCTTGAAGCCGTCATTCCTGACGGGCTCGCGTATGACGTCATCGAACGTGAGATCCTGCCACGCTTCCGACAGGGCGACATGAGCGGCGGCATCGTTGCAGGGGCCGACGCGATTATGCGGCATATCGAACTACCGCCGGAGCAGCAGCAGGCGGCCATCGCCCAAGCCGCCTCGACGGAGCGCCGCTCGGAAGGAGGCTTCCCAGTCGGCGCGCTGATCTGGCTGGGCTTCCTTTTCGTCTTTGTCTTGTTGCCGATGCTCGGCCGGGTCCGCGGGCGGCGTTACCGGCGCAGCGGAGTCGCCGGAGCAGTGGGCGACGTGCTACTGTGGACCGCGATCAATGCCGCTATGAACAGCGGGCGCGGCTCGGGCGGAGGAGGCTGGGGCGGCGGAGGCGGTGGCTTCGGAGGAGGCGGCTTCGGCGGCGGTGGCGGCAGCTTCGGCGGCGGCGGCGCGAGCGGGAGCTGGTAGATGGGCCTCTATCTAAGCCCGCAGGACCACAAGCGGGTCAGCGATGCCGTAGCGCTCGCGGAGTCCGAGACCGCCGGTGAGATCGTCACGGTCGTCGCCGATCGATCCGACGGCTACACGGACGTGGCGCTCGCATGGGCTTCGCTGATCTCTTTTACCGCCCTGGCACTTTTTGCGCTGTTCCCGCGCGCCATTCTCGGGCCGCTCGGGTGGACTTTCGGCGGATGGAACCACGTCTGGCTAGACCGGGAGATCCTCGGCGTGGCGACGGCGGTGGCGATCATCGCTTTCGGGCTCGGCTGGCTGATCCAGCTGTGGCAGCCGCTGAAGTTCGCGCTGGTGCCCGCTCCGATCAAGACGGCGCGGGCGCTGCGCCGCTCTATCGACTTGTTCAAGGTGGGTGCGGAGCGCCGCACACACGGTCGCACCGGCATCCTGATCTACCTTTCGATGGCAGAGCATCGGGCCGAGATCGTCGCGGACGAAGCCATCGCATCGCAAGTGGCCCCAGAGACGTGGGGCGAGGCGATGGCCGCCATGCTGGCTGAGATACGCGAGGGACGCATCGCGGACGGCATGATCGCCGGCATCGGCCAAGTCGGCAAAGTCCTGGCCGAGCATTTCCCCCGCGCGGCGGATGACATCAACGAGTTGCCGGACCGGCTTATCGAGCTATGAGCACTGGGGTGTCAGACCGCCCCCTTCCCCCCGATGCCGACGCCCCCGAACAGGTCGAGTGGGCTGGCCAGTTCGTACAAGCCAAACGCCGCGGGCGCTGGGAGTATGCCGGGCGCCCCGGCGGCATGCGCGCGGCGGTAATCCTGGCCGTCGACAACGGCGAAGTGATCCTGGTGGAGCAGTACCGCGTGCCGCTGGGCAAGTTCTGCCTCGAGCTTCCCGCCGGCCTCATCGGTGACGAAACCGCCGGCGAAAGCGCGATCGAAAGCGCGGTGCGCGAGCTGGAGGAAGAGGCCGGCTACCGGGCGGCGCAGTGGGAGGAATTGGGGGAATTCTACTCGTCGCCGGGGATGCTGAGCGAGGGGTTTACCTTGGTCAGGGCGACGGGGTTGAGCCGGGTGGGAGACGGTGGGGGGACGGACCACGAGGACATCGTGGTCCACCGCGTTCCCCTTGAAAACGTTGCGAATTTCGTGGCGGAGCAGCGGGCGCGGGGGCATGCGATCGATGTGAAGCTGTTGCTGCTGCTGGGCGGCGGGATGATCGAGGATGCAGCGCAATGAAAGTCCTGATCCTGGGTGCCGGCGCGATGGGCTGCCTCTATGGCGCGGCCTTCCACCGCGCGGGCTCCGACGTCGTATTTGTCGATGTAAATCAAGCACATATCGACGCGATCAACGCCCACGGACTGGAGCTGGAGACACGCGCCGGGATCGAGCATTTGCCCATTCCGGCGCGGCGCGCGGAGGAGATCGAGGGGGCCGCCGACCTCCTGGTGGTCTTCACCAAGACCTTCCACACCGATGCCGCACTTGTGCAAATGAAGCGCTTGATTGGGCCCCGAACATGGCTGCTCAGCCTACAAAACGGCCTCGGAAACGATCGGCGGCTCGCCGAACATGGTGCAGCGGAGCGCGTGCTGGTCGGATCGAGCTCGCTGCCCTCCGATCTCGTCGGTCCGGGCAAAGTGCGCAGCCACGGCGAAGGCGGCTCGAAGCTCTACCCGGCCTTCGGAGGCGACCCGGCGTTTGCGCAGCAGGTTTGCGAGCTGCTGAGCCGCGGCGGCCTGCCCGCCCAGCTCGAGCCGGACATTCACGTGGCGATCTGGTCGAAGGCGATCTTCAACGCGGCGATGAACCCGCTCTGCGCCCTCACCCGCCGCACGCCGGGGTTCCTGGGCGCGAATCCGGAAAGCCGGGCGATGATCACGGCGGCGGTCGAGGAGGGTGTGGCTGTAGCCCATGCTTGCGGGATCGCGGTACCGGCCCAGCCGATCCATGACCTGACCGAAGTTTCGATGACCGACCATGCGAACCATGAGGCGTCGATGCTGCAGGACGTGAAGGCCGGCCGCCGCACCGAAGTCGATGCGATCAACGGGGCGATCGTCGAAGCTGGCCGCGCGGCCGGCGTTGCGGCGCCGGTGCTCGAGACGCTGTGGCGGCTGGTGAAGCTGGAAGAAGCGAAGCTGGAAGGCTGACGAACCGCCCCGCCCCTTTTCTTTTCCCGGTTCACCCCATAGCAAAGCGGCCAAACACGTTACCCCCGGGAGAGGCGAGCCGAATGGCGCAGAACAACACGATTACCTTCTACGACCTCGCGCTCTCGACCGGGGCGACCATCAGTCCGTTCGTGTGGGCGACCAAATACGCGGTGAAGCACAAGGGGTTCGAGCTCGATGTCGTGCCCGGTGGGTTCACCAAGATCCTCGATCGCACCGGCGGTAAGACCGAGCGGCTTCCGGCGATCGTCGACGACGGCAAGTGGGTGCTCGATAGCTGGGGCATCGTCGAATACCTCGACGAGACATATCCCGACCGCCCGATGCTGATCCCGCATCCCAGCGTCGCGGTCGTGACCCGCGCGCTCGATGCGTGGTTCTGGCAGGTCGCGACGGGCCCGTGGATGCGCTGCAACTGCGTCAGCTACCGCGACCTCGCCAACCCGGACGACCACGAATACATCACCCATTCGCGCGAGAAGATGCTTGGGCGTACGCTGGAGGAAATGCAGGAGGGCTGGGAAGATCGCCTGGCCGGCATTTCCGCAGCGATCGAGCCGCTGCGCATCGCGCTGCGCGAGGCCGACTGGCTCGGCGGCGACGGCCCGAACTACGCCGATTACCGGATCATGGGCTCGATCCTGTTCACCGCATCGGTGTGCAAGAACAGCCCCGTCCTGGCGGAGGACGATCCGCTGCGCCCCTGGATCGAGCGCTGCATGGACCTCTACGGCGGCCTTGGACGCCATCCAGGGCTGTTCAATCTGTTCGGGCTGAAGCAGCGCGAAAGCGACCCGCCGCTGTTCATGCCGCAGGGCATGGGCGGCATTCACAAGCGCAACACGGGCCCTGAATCGACGCAGGCGGAGACGCGGAAGATCACCGAAGGCATGGCGAAAGCCTGATGCGGGTTCTCGTCACCCGGCGCTGGCCGGAGCCCGTCGAACGTGCGCTGCAGGAGCGGTTCGAGGTCGTGCTGAGCGACAGCGATCGCCCGTTGAGCCCGGCCGAGCTGGCCCAGGCGATGGGCGAGTTCGACGTGCTGTGCCCGACCGTGTCGGACAAGATCGACGCTGCCGTGATCGGCGGCGGCGACCGGGTGAAACTGATCGCGAACTACGGCGTCGGCTTCGATCACATCGACCTGGGCGCCGCTAAAGCCAAAGCCATTGCCGTCAGCAACACACCCGGCGTGCTGACCGACGCCACCGCCGATATCGCGATGACCTTGCTGCTGATGGCCGCGCGCCGTGCGGGCGAAGGCGAGCGTGAGCTGCGGGCCGGGCAATGGACCGGCTGGCGGCCGACGCACCTGATCGGCAGCGGGCTCAAAGGCAAAGTGCTGGGCCTGGTCGGCATGGGCCGTATCGCCATCGCCACGGCACGCCGGGCGCGTCACGGGTTCGGGATGCGGATCGCCTATTATGGGCGGCGCGAGTGCGACCCTGCGGTGGCGGCGGAATTGAAAGCGGAGTTCTTCCCCGACCTAAACGCGCTGCTCGGCGCATCGGACTTCGTTTCGCTGCACGTCCCCGGAGGAGCGGAGACCGCGAACCTGATCGATGCGGAAGCGCTGGCCGCCATGAAACCCGGCAGCTACCTCATCAATACCGCGCGCGGCGGGGTGATCGATCACGATGCGCTGGCAGAGGCGCTGCGCAGCGGCCGGCTCGCCGGCGCCGGGCTCGACGTCTATCCGCACGAGCCCACCGTGCCGGAAGCGCTGCTCGGCCTGGAGAACGTCGTCCTCCTGCCCCATCTCGGCAGTGCCGATTCAGAGACGCGGATCGCGATGGGGATGAAGGCTCTCGCCAATGTCGAGGCTTTCGCCCGCGGCGAACCGCTGCCGGATCGCATCGCATGAGCACCGCGATCACCCGGCTGATCGCCGAGGAGGGGCTGCCCGAGGACTATCGCGAGATTGTCGACCGGCACTGGCGCCCGCTGAGCGAGGACATCGCCGAACGCGTGCTCGACAACGAGGAAGGCCAGCCGCTGATCGTCGGCATCAACGGCGCCCAAGGTTCGGGAAAGACCACGCTGTGCCAGTTCCTGGAAGTGCTGTTGCTGGAGCACAATCAGCGGGCGGCCACGGTCTCGCTCGACGACCTCTACCTCTCGCGCGCCGAACGGATGAAGCTGGCAAAGTCTTGCCACCCCTTGTTCGCCACGCGCGGCGTGCCGGGTACACATGATGTGGCGCTGGGCCAATCGGTGCTCGACGCGCTGTGCGATGGCTTGCCGGTCGGCCTTCCCCATTTCGACAAGGCGAGCGACGACCGCTCGTCGGAAGTGACGGAGATCCTGACCCGGAACGACGTGATCCTGCTCGAAGGCTGGTGCATCGGCGCGATCCCCCAGCCCGAGGCGGCGCTTGCCGAACCGGTCAATCGCCTCGAGGCCGAGGAAGACCCCGAGGGCATCTGGCGGCGCGAGGTCAATCGGCGGCTGGCGACCGACTACGCCGACTTCTTCGGGCGGATCGATACGCTGGTGATGCTCGAAGTCGAGGGTTTCGAAGCTGTCCGCGCCCATCGGCTGAAGCAGGAGCGAAAGCTGGCGGCGCGCCGTCCGGACGGCTCGGCGCTGATGGACGAAGCGGCGCTGGGCCGCTTCCTGATGCACTACGAGCGGCTGACGCGGTGGATGCTGCAAGAGATGCCCGGGCGCGCCGACATTGCGATAAAGATCGGGGCGGATCACCGGCCGCTATGATGCATCCGACCTCAAGGGAGGTAGGGTTTCGCGTTCACGCTCGCTCCAACTACCTCGTCATCCCCGCGAACGCGGGGATCCCTTGGTCATTGGGTGTTCGCGCCAGAGACTAGATTCCCGCTTTCGCGGGAATGACGAAAAGAGTTTGGCCATTTTCCCGGCCATGCCAACATCGCCCTGATGGGAGAGAGAATCGCGAAGTGGCTGGCGCTGGGCGCCGCCGCGTTGCTCGCCGGCGCTTGCGCCAACACCGAACCGAAAGCGGGAGACGTGACCGAGGCGCGTCTGCTCGCGGCCGAGGACGATCCGGACAACTGGCTGGGCCACGGGCGGACTTACGCCGAGCAACGCTTCAGCCCGCTGACCGACATCAATGACGGCAACGTCAGCGAGCTGAGCCTGGCATGGGCAGTCGAACTCGACACCAACCGGGGGCAGGAGGCGACGCCGATCGTGGTGGACGGGGTGATGTACATCTCGACCGCGTGGTCGAAAGTCATGGCGGTGAATGCCGCCAGCGGCGACGTGCTCTGGACCTTCGACCCCGAGCCGAATGGCGCGCAAGGCGCCGCGGCGTGCTGCGACGTCGTCAATCGCGGCGTAGCGGTCTGGGACGGCAAGGTCTTTGCCGGGACGATCGACGGCCGCCTGATTGCCCTGGACGCAGCGACCGGCCGCAAGCTGTGGGACGTGGTCACGGTCGATCAGTCGAAGCCCTACACCATCACCGGTGCGCCGCGCGTGGTGCGCGGCAAAGTGGTGATCGGCAACAGCGGCGCCGAGATGGGCGTGCGCGGCTATGTCAGCGCCTACGAAGCGGAGACCGGCCAGCTAGCCTGGCGCTTCTACACTGTTCCCGGCAACCCCGCCGACGGCCCCGACGGCGCGGCCTCGGACGAAGCCTTCGAGCAAGTCGCCGGCAAGACCTGGCACGGCAAATGGTGGGAAATGGGCGGCGGCGGCACCGTCTGGGATTCAATCGTCTATGATCCCGAGTTCGACCAGTTGCTGATCGGCGTCGGCAACGGATCCCCCTGGAACCACCGCGCACGCAGCGAAGGCAAAGGCGACAACCTGTTCCTGAGCTCGATCCTGGCGCTCGACCCCGATACCGGCGCCTACAAGTGGCACTATCAGGTGAACCCGGGAGAAACGTGGGACTTTACCGCGACGCAGCAGATCACCCTGGCTGATCTCACGATCGACGGACAAGTTCGCAAAGTGCTGATGCAGGCGCCGAAGAACGGGTTCTTCTACGTCGTCGATCGCAGCAACGGGAAACTGATCAGCGCCGAGCCCTATGCGCCGCAGAACTGGGCCGAGCGAATCGACCTGGCGACGGGTCGCCCGGTGGAGCAGCCCGGCGCGCGCTTTGCCGATGCGCCGCGCCTGACCTACCCGTCCGGCATAGGGGCGCACGCTTGGCAGCCGATGAGCTACTCGCCGCTGACCGGGCTGGTTTACCTGCCCGCAATGCACGTGCCGATCAGCTACGGCGACGATGCGAACTACAAGCGCAATATCGGCCGGTGGAACACCGGGGTGAACTTCCTCGCTCCGCCGGAAGGATCGGTGCCGGGTGCGACGCCGCTGGAGCGGCGGGCCGCGCTGGCGGCGATGAACAAGGGCATGCTGGTCGCGTGGGACCCGGTGAAGCAGGAAGCGCGCTGGACCATCGAGCAGCCGTGGCCGTGGAACGGAGGCACGCTGGCGACCGCGGGCAATCTGATGTTCCAAGGCGATCCCTATGGCATTTTCCGCGCCCGGGCCGCCGATAGCGGCAAGGAGCTGTGGAGCTTCGATTCGCAGCGCGGCATCATGGCCGGCCCGGTCACCTACCGAGCGAACGGGGAGCAATATGTCGCCGTACTGGCGGGATATGGCGGATCGATGGGCATGGCGACGGCCAGCGAGTGGATGCGGCGCCCGCCGCCCAACGGCGTGCTGCTGGCGTTCAAGATCGGCGGCACGGGCAAGCTGGCGCCCTTGCCCGCGATCGAGCCGCGTCCCTTGGTGACCAGCCGCGAAACCTTCACTGCCGCCCAGCTTGCCGAGGGAGAAGCGCAGTATTTCGCCTTCTGCACGATCTGCCACAACGGCCCGGTGAACCCGGACCTGACCCGTTCGCCCGTTGCCGCCAATGCCGAAGCATGGCGCGCGGTGGTGATGGAAGGGGCGCTGGCGGACAACGGCATGATCGGCTTCCGCCCCTGGCTGACCCCGGAACAAGGTGAAGCGATCCGCGGCTACATCCTGACCCAGGCGCGGCAACTCAGCCCCGATTAATCATTAGCGGTTCAACTGTTCAAAACTGAACTAATTGTGTAAAGCGGCAGTCTGAGTTAGACCGAGTCAACGAACCGGCCATTTGCGGCCGCCGTCCTGGGAGAGGAACCGAATGCGCAAGATGATCGCCCTGCTGCTGGGGGCTGCCGTCATGGTGACCGGCGCGCAGGCACAAACCGATGCAGTTCAGGTCGATCCGGCCGACTGGCCGCGCTATGCGCGCGACCTGGGCGGCCAGCGCTATTCCCCGTTGACCGAAATCAACACCGATAATGTCGAGAACCTAGACCAGGCCTGGAGCTATCGGCTGCGGCCCGAAGGCGGCGCCGGGCTGCTCGGCGGCACCGTGCCGATCGTGATCGAAGGCATCATGTACCTGCCCGTCGGTAACGCGGTCGTGGCTCTGGAAGCCCATACCGGCCGCGAAATCTGGAAGCATCCGGTGCAAGGCGGCCTGGTCCGGCGCGGGGTGACGTGGTGGGCCGGCGACGGCGACTACAAGCCGCGCATCTTCTACAACACCGGCAACACTTTTGTCGCGCTCGATCCGGCCACGGGCGAGAAGGACCCGACCTTCGGCGAGAACGGCGAGATGCGGTTCGAAGGCACGCCGTACGCCTATCCGCCGACGATCTTCGGCAATGTGATGATGATCGGCGCCAGCACCGCCGAAATGCCGCGCGGACCGGCCGGCAACAGCCGCGCCTTCGATGCGCGGACCGGCGAGAAGCTGTGGGAGTTCAACTCGATACCGCAGCCCGGCGAAGTCGGCCACGAGACCTGGCTCGACGACGGCTGGAAAGAGCGGTCCGGCACCAACATGTGGATCTGGTACACCACCGCCGATCCCGACAGCGGCCTGATCTACATGACGCTGGGCAGCCCTTCGCCGAACTACTACGGCGGAGACCGGCCCGGCGACAACCTGTTCGGCAACTCGCTGGTGGCCGTCGATGCCCAGACCGGCGAATACCGCTGGCACTTCCAGACCATTCACCACGACCTGTGGGACTGGGACCTCCCCGCCCCGCCGGTGATGGTCGATGTCACGGTGGACGGGAAGCAGATCCCGGCGCTGGCGCTGACCGGCAAGCCGGGGCTGATGTACATCCTCGACCGCGTGACCGGCGAGCCGGTCCACGGGGTGGAGGAGCGGCCGGTCGCCGCCGCCGACGTGCCGGGCGAATGGTACAGCCCGACCCAGCCCTTCCCGGTCAAGCCCGAGCAGCTCAACCGCGGCGTCTGGACCAAGGAAGACATCGTCAGCGCCGAGGACACCACGCCCGAGCACGCGGCGGCCTGCCGGGCGCTGCTCGATTCCTACGGCGGAGACTTCTTCAACCAGGGCAGCTTCACGCCGTTCTTCCTCCACGAGGAAGGCGATGCGCCCAAGGCCTCGATCAACCTGCCGCACAACGGCGGATCGAACTGGGGCGGCAGCGCGGTCGATCCGACCAAGGGCCTGGTCTTCGTCAACGTCAGCGAAAGCGGCAGCATCGGCTGGATCGAGAAGCGCAAGGAAGGCGGCGACTATGGCCGCGGCACGGCGGAATCGAACCAGCTCTACGACCGCGGCAGCCTGCAAGGGCCCGGCGCCTATTCGTCGTTCAGCGCCAGCTTCAAGACCGAGGACGGGCGCAACGTCAACTTGCCGTGCATCCGGCCGCCCTGGGGCAAGCTGGTGGCGGTGGACGCCAATACCGGCGAGATCGCCTGGTCGAGCCGGCTCGGGCTGACCGAAGAGCTGCCGGAAGGCAAGCAGGAGACGGGCGCCAACAACACCTTCGGCGGACCGATCGTCACCGCCGGGGGGCTGGTGTTCATCGGTGCGACCTCGGACCGGTTCTTCCGCGCCTTCGACGCCAGCAACGGCGACATCCTGTGGCAGAAGCGGCTCGACTACGCGCCGATGACGGTTCCGATCAGCTATCGCGGCCAGGATGGAAAGCAGTACGTTGCGATCATCGCGGTGGGTTCGGGCTTCGGCGGCCCGGCCGCGCGCGGACCCGACGGCCGGCCCTTGAACAACGAATCCGTGGTCGCGTTCGCGCTGCCCGAGTAAGACTGGAGAGGAACTATGGGACGCAAGCTTACGATCATGCTGGGGGCGGCCACCGCCGCTGCCCTGGCCCTGCCCGCCGCCGCGCAAACGGTCACCACGCCCGAGGGGGCGTTGATGAGCGTGGCCACCGACCTCGCCTACAAGCCCGGGGAGCTGACTCCCGAGCAGCTGGCGAGCCCGACCCGCGACTTGTTCATCCAGGACTCGATGAACGTGTTCCGCCGCTTCCCGCGTGAGCAGACGGCGGACATGGTCAAGTTCTATACCGAGGCGCTGGCGCTGAGGGCGCTGAACCCGATCCAGCTCACCCAGTCGCAGCAGATGATTCTGACCGGCGTCGGAACCGGCCAGATCAAGCTGTCGGCCGGGCAGCAGGGCAACCGCAAGTACGACCTGTCGGGCGGCGTCAACGGGACCGGCATCCGGCTGTTCGCGCTGTCCTACCCCGATGAAGCCAAAGTGCGCGAGCGCTTCAAGGCCGCGGGCTTCAGCGAACCGAACTTTGTCGATCAGGGCGACGGCACCCGCGCGGCGCTGGTCACCGATCCGGGCGGCTTCCCGATCCAGGTCATCGTCCGTCCCGGCGCGAAGGATGGCTCCAACGACGGCGTGGGCGTGGGGATCGGCGTGTCGGATCTCGAGAAGAGCCGCGCCTTCTACCGCGAGTTCGTCGGCCTCGATGAGCTGGCGCCGGTCGAGGACAAGCTCCTCGGCCTGACGAAATATCCGTACCGTCACAAGGAAACGACCATCTTCCTCTACGAAGTCGCAGAGGGCGTCGCTCAGGATAACGGCAATGCCGGCATCCAGTACGTGGTCCGCGATGCGCCAATGGTCGACGCCAAGGCAAAGTCACGCCAGATCGCGGTGGAGACCCCGCTGAACAAGTTGCGCGGCTTCGACCTCGTGACGGTGTGGCTCAACGATCCGGACGGCGTCACCAACTACTTCGCGCAAGTGGGGCCCGACAGCCGAACGGCTCAGCAGGCCCGGGCCGGCGACTGACACAAAAAAGGGGGCCGGAAGGCCCCCTTTTCACACCTTTGAGCAGGCGATCTTACTTCTTCGCCTGAACGATGTAGCTCGCCATCAGGTCGATCTCTTCCTCGCCCAGCCAGCCGTAGCTCGGCATCGCACCCTGGCCGTTGGTCACGATGTTGACGATGTGGCCCTTGTCCAGCTTCGCATTGCCGTCGAGCGCCGGACCGATCGAGCCGGCCGCCTTGGCGTCGGCAAGAGCATGGCAGGCGTTGCAGCCGTTGTCGGTGAAAAGCTGCCGCCCGGCATCGACCTGTTCGGCGGAAAGGGCAGCGCTAGGATCCTCTGCGGATGCCAGCGCACCCGCCGCCGGTAGCCCGACGACCGCCAGCGCGACCGCACCCAGGCCGAGCTTTGCTTTCGTTCCGGCATATTTCACGAGTCGATCCATTACGTCTCTACCTTTCCCTATTCGTCGCAGAGCGCCGCCCTGTCACTTACGGCTTTTGCCACCATCAAGCTTTATGGGGGATTTACGTCCGCGTCAGATTTCGGACATTGTCAATCTCGTCGCGCCTCGTCAAGGATGACGGACGCATGTCGCGCACGTATAGTCGCCGCTCACGATAAGAGGATCCATGATGAACAAGGCCCTACTTGCGACGCTTGCAGCGACAACATTGTTGAGCGGGTGCAATCAAGGGCCACCGACGCCCGATAAGACGATTCAACAGATGATGGCTGAGGACGTCCAACCCACAGCCGAAGTGTACTGGAACGCGGTCGGACATGTCAGCGAGTTGATCGACGGCGAAGTCGTGGAACGCGATTTCCGGCCCGAAACCGAGGAAGATTGGCAGCGGATCCGCGCTGCCGCCACCGAGATGGTCGAACTGGCCAACCTGCTGACGACTCCCGGCTACACCGAGGGGCGCGGGGACGACTGGGTGCAATTTTCCAACTCGCTGGCCGAGGTGGCGCGGTTGGCTGAGCAGGCCGCCGATTCGCGCGATCCGGAGCAAGTCTTCGAAGTCGGCGGCACGATGTACTCGGTGTGCAGCGCCTGCCATCAGGTCTATCCGCCGGAGGAAGGCCTGCCGGACGACGCCCCGATCGGTGCGCCGCCGGCCTAGCCGCGCGGTCCAGGCATGATGGGAGTGGCTGCTTCGGGCTGTTTGGCTCGGCGTGTCCCCAGCGGGTTGCCGCTGGCGGCGGCGGCATTCCTGCTGTTAGTGCTGGTACAGACCGTGCCCGCGCTCGCTCACGATATTTCGGAGGCCGACCGCCTGGCGGTTCAGCAACTTGCCGGGCCGGCCCCGATGACGTTTCTAAATCTCGGGGCCAAGCACATGGTCACCGGGATCGACCACATCCTGTTCCTCGTCGGGGTGGTGTTCTTTCTCCACCGGCTTCGCGACGTCGTCATCTACGTGTCGCTGTTCACGGTCGGGCACTCGATCACGCTGATCGGCGGCGTGCTGTTCGAGACCGGAGCCAACGCTTACCTGGTCGACGCGATCATCGGATTTTCCGTTGTGTACAAAGGGCTCGAAAACCTGGGTGGCTTCGAGAAACTCGGGATTTCGGTCAACACGCGGCTGGCTGTTCTGGTCTTCGGCCTGTTCCACGGGCTTGGGCTGGCCACCAAGGTTCGGGAGTTGGGCCTGCAAGAGAATGGGTTGCTGCCGAACCTTCTGTCTTTCAACCTCGGCGTCGAAGTGGGTCAGTTGCTGGTGTTGACGGTGGTCGTCGTTTTGTTCAACTTCTGGCGGCCGAAGCGCTCATTTGCACCAAGCGCGTTCTATGCCAATTTGGCGCTCATTACCGCGGGCCTCATGCTCGTCGGTTACCAGCTTACGGGATATTTCACCTCATGACTGACAAACCGATCGCCTCCTCGCAGCCGCGCAGAAACCTTGTGCCCGGCTTGATCGGAGCAGCGGCGGTTGCCGTGGTAGCGCTCGTCGTGTTTGTGCTCCCGGCCGGATACGGGATCGATCCGACCGGAGCCGGCCGCGCGCTGGGCGTGACCAAGACTGCCGAATCCGAGATGAACGAGGAGCAAATCCGCGGCGCCAAGCGTACCGGTGTGCTGACTTTGTCCGAGCAGCCGCTTCAACGCACCGCCTGGGATGATGAATGGCAGGTCGTGCTGGCGCCCTACGAAGGCATCGAACTCAAGTATACGCTCGATGAAGGCGACAGCATGGACTTCGAGTGGGTCGCCACGGATGTCGTCGAGTACGACCTCCATTCCCATCCGTTCGAGGGCGGGACGGAAATGACCGAGAGCTATGCCGTCGACAACGGCGAGCGGATGCAGGGCCAGTACGTCGCTGCGTTTAGCGGACTCCACGGCTGGTATTGGCAGAACCGCAATCTCGAGGATGTGACGGTGACGTTGCGCGCGGCGGGGCCGATCAAGGGCTCGACCGTGTTCCAGCAAGGCGGGCAGCAAGAGCGGGAGCTGGCAGCCCCGAGCCAGTAATGGCCTGCCGCCAACGGATATTGTCAAACTCGCGGCGATTTCCGCCCTTGTTGTGGCGGCGCGTTCTCGGCTAGGCACATTGCCAACCATTGGACGGGTCAACAAAAAACATCTGGGGGATTTGGAGTGAACATTCCTACGCGCGCACACTCGCCTCGCCGCCACGCCGCACGCCGCCTTGCACGCGTGCTGGCTCCTGCATCGATCGCTCTTCTGACAGCGGCTTGCGCGACCGCCCAGAGCGGTGAGGTGGCGCGGACCGCGCCGGCGTCGAGCCCGAGCGGACAACTGCCGGCCGAGAACTTCGACTATGTAAACTGGGATGCCTATCTGGGCGGAGCCGAGTCCGCGCAGTACAGCGCGTTGACGCAGATTACGAAGGACAACGTCAACCAACTCGAGCTGGCCTGGACATACATGGCCGGTGACGGTCAGCCGCCGCAGTTCAATCCGATCGTGGCCAACGGCATGATGTATGTGCTGCGCGGCGATGGAAAGTTGGCGGCGCTCGAACCGACGACCGGCCGGGAAATCTGGCAGAGCGAGACGACGGGCCGCATCGGCATCCGCGGTATCAACTACTGGCAGAGCCAGGACGGTTCGGATCGCCGCCTCGTCTTCCTGAATGACGGCCTGGTCCGGGCCCTCGATGCCCGCACCGGGAAGTACATTCCCAACTTCAGCATCGACCTGCGCGAGGCGCTGCCCGAAGGACACGCGGAAACGCCGCGGCCGCTGATGACCAACAATCCGGGCCGCGTGTTCGAGGATACCTACATCGTCTCGCTGCCCGCGGGCGCCTACGACTACGCATCCTCGCCCGGAGACATTCAAGCTTATGATATTCGCACCGGCGAATTGAAGTGGGCTTTCCATGTCGTGCCGCGGATCGGCGAATTCGGCTCCGAGAGCTGGCCGGAGAAAGACCGCGAGAAATTCGGCGGCGTGCACAACTGGTCGGAGTTCACGGTCGATCCGGAACTCGGCATCGCCTATATTCCAACCGGGACCGCCCGTTACGACTTCTTCGGCGGTAACCGCGAAGGCGACAACCTGTTCGCCAACAGCATCGTCGCGCTCGATGCCCGCACCGGCGAACGGCTGTGGCATTTTCAGATGGTCCACCATGACCTGTGGGATCTGGATATTCCGACCGGTCCGAAGCTGATGACCATTACCAGGGACGGCGAGAAGATCCCGGTCGCCGTGCAGCCCACCAAGCATGGTTATCTGTTCGTCTTCGATCGCCGCACCGGTGAGCCGGTCTGGCCGATCGAGGAGCGCCCGGTTCCGGCGTCCGACGTTCCCGGAGAGAAGGCCTCGCCCACGCAGCCCTTCCCGACCTGGCCGCTGCCCTACACTCGCCAGCGCTTCACCGAAGAGGACATCAACCCGTACCTGCCGCAGGAAGATCAAGAGAGCCTGCGCCAGCTGCTACGCGAAAGCCGCAACGAAGGGCCATTCACTCCGCCGAGCCTGCGCGGCTCGATCTCGATGCCGGGTCACAACGGCGGCGCCAACTGGGGCAACGTCGCCTCCGATCCCAAGCAGCAGCGCGTCTTCGTGGTCAGCCGCGAGCTTCCGCTGCTGATCAAGCTCAATCCGGACAACCGGCCTGCCGAGCTGGAGAAGATGCCCAACGGCAGCCCGGATCTCAATCCGTACAAGTCGCCGGTCAACTTCCTGCTGCAGAGCAACGGAATGGTGGCGATCAAGCCGCCGTTCTCGACGCTGACCGCTTACGACATGAACAGCGGCGAGATCATGTGGCAGGTGCCGAACGGCGAGATCATGACTCTGGAGCAGCAGGGCATCACCGGCGTCGGCAGCCAGGCCCCGCGCGGCGGACCGGTTGCCACGGCATCCGGACTGCTGTTCGTCGGCACAGCTACCGACCGCAAGTTCCGCGCCCGCAACGCGGACACGGGCGATGTGCTGTGGGAGCATGAACTTCCGGCTGCGACCGAAGGCGTTCCAGCAGTGTTCGAGGTCAACGGCCGTCAGTACGTGACCATCCCGGTTGGCGGGGTCGGCCACTTCGCCAACGGCTTGGGACTGCCGGAGCCTGGTCCGAGTCAGTACATGACCTTCGCGCTGCCCGCCCGAAGCGGCCAGTGAGGGTTTCGGCGATGGGAGGATCGCTGTCGCTTCTTGCTGCCGCCGCGGCACTCACCCTGGTCGCTGCGCCTGCCTTCGCGCAGGCGGAGGACCTGACGGTGGTGCCGCCGGTGGAGACCGACTACCAACCGAGCAAGACTTCGTGGGGTGAGCCCGACTTCCGGGGAGGCTGGCCGATAGACCACCTCAACGGACGCACGCCGCTGCAACGCGCTCCTGCCCACGGCAACCGCGCCTTCCTCACCGAAGAGGAATTCGCCGAGCGTGAGGAAATGGTCGAGCAGCTCGCTCGCCGTTACGAAAACGAGGACGAAAGCGGCACGATGGGCATCGGCCACTGGGCGGAGGTCGCCGCCGCCAACCGCCGGACCAGCTGGATCATCTCGCCGGCCAACGGGCGTCTTCCGGAGTACACAGCAGAGGGCAAGCGGCTGTCGAGCGAGATGCGCTCAACCTGGCGGCAGAACCAGCCGTTCGATTGGGTGACTGACTTCGACAGCTGGGACCGCTGCATCACCCGTGGCCTCCCCGCCTCGATGTTCCCGTTCATGTACAACAACGGGATGCGCATCTTCCAGTCGCCCGGCCTGGTGGCCTTGCAGATGGAGATGGTCCACGAGACACGGCTGATCCCGACGAACGGTCAACCGGCGATACCACGGCAGATCCAGAACTGGATGGGCGAGAGCCGCGGTCACTGGGAGGATGGCAATACGCTCGTGGTGGTCACGACGAACTTCAAGCCCGGCCCTTCGGCGACCAACATCGGCACGACCGGCTCGCCGCCAGCGAACGACACCCCGGTAAGCGAGCAGGCACGGATGACCGAGCGGTTCACGATGACCGGGCCGGACTCGATCGTCTACGAGTTCACCTGGGAAGATCCGACGATCTTTACACAGCCCTGGGGGGCACGGCTCGACTGGGTGCGCGACGACAATTTCGGCATCTACGAATATGCATGCCACGAAGGCAACGTGCAGATCCGGAACTACATCAATGCCTCGCGCGCCGAGCGTGCGCAGGCGGCCGGGGGTAGTGGATCGCAATGATCCGGAGCGGTCCGGCGCCCAGCGTCAAGCGGCGTCGGCCAACCCGGTTTCGGTTACATCTTTCGACAAGTTATAGGTTTGAAATTGCATTTCCGTGCGGCACAAGCGCGCAGAATTCAGGAGAGGTCAGAATGATTCCGCTCAAGACGTTCCGTAACACCGTGGCCGGCGCGCTGCTGGCTGCGGTCAGCATCACCTCGCTTTCGACCGGCGCGGCTACGGCGCAGCCGGTCCCGGCCGACCTCACGGTCATGCCGCCGGTGCCCACCGATTATCAGCCGAAGAAGACAGCTTGGGGCGACCCCGACCTGCGCGGCACCTGGCCGATCGACAACATCGCCAGCCTGCCGATGAATCGGCCCGCCAACTTCGGCGACCGCTATTGGCTGACCGAAGAGGAAATGGCGCAGCGCGAGCAGCAGGCCGAGCGTTCGGCTCAGGCTTATGACGCCGAAGACCGCGCCGGCCGCATCGGCATGGGCCACTGGGTCGAGTCCAACTCGTCGGGCCGCCGCACCTCGCTGCTGGTCGAGCCTGCGAGTGGCCAGTTGCCCGCGTTCACTCCGGAAGCGGAAGCCCTGTACCGCGCCGGCCGTTCGAGCTGGACACCCAACACGAAGTTCAACTGGGTCACCGACTTCGACGCTTGGGACCGCTGCGTCACCCGCGGCTTCCCGGCCTCGATGCTGCCGTTCCGATACAACAACGGCATCCGCGTGTATCAGGCGCCCGGTTACGTCACGATCGCGCTGGAAATGCTCGGCACGCGCGTGATCCCGGTCGCTGGCCAGTTCCAGCCTTGGCCGGAGCCGGTTGAAGCCTGGCTCGGCAGCAGCCGCGGCCGCTGGGAAGGCAACACGCTGGTCATCGAGACCACCAATCTGAAGACCGGCGATAGCGCCACCACCAACGCGTTCGCGCGTAACGGTTCGCCGCTCAACATGGCGACCATGGGGGTTCCGCCGTGGAACACGATCCCGACCAGCTCCAAGGCCAAGGTCGTCGAGCGGCTGACCATGACCGGCCCGGATTCGATCGTCTACGAGATGACGTACTCGGATCCAGAGGTGTTCGAAGCGCCGTTTACCGCGCGCCTCGATTGGTCGCGCAACGACGACTACGATTTCTTCGAGTACGCCTGCCACGAAGGCAACGTGCAGCTGCGCAACTACATCACCGCGTCGCGCGCCGGTGAGCTCGAAGAAGCCTCTGCTGAAGACCTGGCGGCGGAAGCCGGCGGCAGCCACTAATCCCCCGCCTTCGGGAGGGGAATGGACGATGACGCAGGGGCATAGGCCGCTCTCCGTAGCGTCTCTGGCATGGCCGGGGATGCCTGCGGAGGTGGCCCTTGCCCCTTCGTCGCTTTCCGCCCGTGTAGCAATGGGCGGCGGGGCATATGCTCGCCTGGCGCGAAGAAGCCAGCCGCAAGAGCCACGCGCCACTTCCGTGGCTAAATCACTTCGTCACGCGCCGAGCGCGGCGTTCTCAACGGGGAATAGCTCATGAAACAGTCCCGCCTTCTTCGTACCTCGCTGGCTTGCGCGTTCATCGCGTTGGCAACGGCAGCTTGCGCTCAGACCGGTGGAGCGCCCAGGGCCGCATCCGCCGCCCCCTCTGCCGCAACTCCGGTAGGGGTTTCAGCGCCAGTTCGGACCGAGCAGGGCCTAGTCCAGGGCACGGCCGGCAAAGTGCAAGGCGTCACGGTCTTCAAAGGCATCCCGTTCGCGGCCCCTCCCGTCGGCGACTTGCGCTGGAAGCTTCCCCAGGCGCCCGCCTCCTGGAACGGCGTTCGCGACGCGAGCCGGTTCGGCGACGTCTGCATGCAGAACCCGGCCCCGCAGCGCTTCCCGCCGAACGGCGCGACCGACAGCGAAAACTTCACCGGGATGAGCGAGGACTGCCTCAACCTCAACATCTGGACGCCGGCCAAGCAGGCCGGGGAAAAGCTGCCCGTGATGGTCTGGCTCTACGGCGGTGCCTATAACGAAGGCGGCGGCAACGCGCCGTTCAGCGAAGGCGACCACCTCGCCGCCAAGGGCGTGGTCATGGTCACGTTCAACTACCGCGTCGGCCCGTTCGGCTTCTTCTCCCACCCTGAGCTGACCGCCGAAGGCGGCGGCGCCGCCGGCAACCAGGCGCTCGGTGACGCCATTGCCGTGTTCCGCTGGCTCAAGGACAACGTCGAACAGTTCGGCGGCGACCCGAACAACATCACGCTGTTCGGCGAAAGCGCGGGCGCGGCGATGAACGGCGGCCTCGTCGGCGCCGCCGGCGCGCGCGGCACCTTCGAGCGTGCGATTGCACAGAGCGGCGGTTGGATGGGCCTGGGGATCGCGACGATGACGCCGAACCACGTGCCGGGCGCGACGCTGCCCGACACCCCTCCCCCGGCTCCGGCGCCGGGCGGTCCGGGCGGGTTCGGCAACATGCCGCCTTCGGCCGAATTGCGCGGTCTCGCCAATGCCCGCCAGATCGGCGCACCCACGCTCGCCCAGCTGCGCGCTCTCCCGGCCGAGGAAGTGCAGCAGAAGCTGCGTGGCCACGGCATGATCATCGATGGAAAGATCATCACCGAGGACCTCTCGATCACGTTCGAGAACGGCCGTCAGAACCCGGTCGACGTGCTGGTGGGCTCGAACGAGGACGAAGGCTCCTTCGCCGGCGGCCCGCCGACCACGGCGGAAGCCTGGCGCAACGGCGCCGCGCAGCGCTGGGGTGAGTTCGCCGAGCTCGGCCTCGCCGCCTACCCCGCCGCGACCGACGAGGAAGCGCAGGCGCAAGCGCCTCAGCCGTTCAGCGACACGCTGGCGTGGCACATGCGCCTGTTCGCCGAGCAGCAGGCCAAGATCGGCAAAGGTTCGTGGCTGTACTTCTTCACCCACGACCCCCTTTACGACGAAGGACGCCCAGACCTCGGCGCGGCCCATACGGGTGAGATCCCGTACGTCTTCAACAACCTGTGCGCCCCGCGCACTTTCCCGGGCGGTTCATCGGTCGAGAAGATGTGCGGCAACCCGCGCGAGGAAGCTTTCGCTGACCAGGTGTCGCAGTACTTCGTGAACTTCGCGCGGACCGGCAACCCGAACGGCTCGGACCTTCCGGCCTGGCCGACGACGCGGGAGCTCGGCCCGAACGAAGTGATGGTCCTCGACGCCGACGGCTCAGGTAAGGGCCCGTGGATCGGCGCGGCGAAGGACCGCCTGTACCGCGCGATGTACGAGGCCCGAGTGGCGCGGCCGCTCGGCATCGCCTCGAGCGGAAACTGAGCTAAGCCTTCGTCCGGCGGCGCCCAGGGTGCCGCCCCTGCTTCACGACGCGCCGGCCCCTTGGGCCGGCGTGTTCGTCTCCGCTCGACAGGCACCGCGGTTGGGTTCATCCTCCGCCCAAAGAACGAACCGGACGGAGGATGCATGAAGGGGACAGGCTCGCGGGGCCGTGCGCTGCTGTGGGGCTCGGCGGGGATGGTGGGGTTGCTGGGCGCAGGGAGCCTGGCCTTGGCTCAGGCGGAACACACCCCAGCGCCCGATCTGACGGCGCAAGTCGAGCTCGGTCGAACCGTCTATGCCCAGGACTGTGCGGCCTGCCACGGAACCGGGCTGGCGGGCGGACAGTTCGCACCCGATCTCAAAGGCCCGGAATTCCTGGCACGGTGGGGCACACGCCCTGTCGCGGAGTTGTTCGACTACATGCACGCCTCGATGCCGCCGGCGAACGCCGGAGGGTTGTCCGTGGAAGCCTACGCCGCCCTCGCCGCGCTGATCCTGCAGGAGAATGGCGGCACGGCGCCGGGAGCGCTGGCAGCCGACGAAGTGCAGCTTGCCCGGGTCATGCTGCCGGCGCCACCTCTCCAGCGGATGTCCGGCGAGCAAGCCGTGGGCGGGCTGTCGCGGCGCTATCCGCTGCCGCCAGGGCCGAACATTCCCGATCGCTTCGCCAACTACACCCCTGTCACGCAGGCCATGCTGTCAGATCCGCCGCCCGAGAACTGGCTGACCTGGCGGCGCAGCCACCTTGGCCTCGGCCATTCGCCGCTACGGCAGATCGACACCCGCAACGTCGGTGCATTGCGAGTGGCCTGGGCGCAAGCGCTGCCCCCGGGCGCGAATATGAACGAGCCGCTGGTCCGCGACGGCGTGCTCTATGTGTTCGGCTATGGCGACAGCGTCCATGCCTTCGACGCCGCCCACGGGCGCTCGCTATGGACTTACAAGCGCCGGCTGCCCGAAGGCACCGCGCTAACCTCCAAGAAGACGCTGGCCCTGTTCGGTGACAAGGTTTTCACCGCGACCTCAGACAACCACCTGGTAGCGCTCGATGCGCGAACCGGGCGACCAATGTGGGACGTGCGGCTCACCGACAAATCGGGCTTCCGAGTGCCCGGCGGCCCCCTCGCCGCCGACGGCGTGGTGATGCAGGGTTTAGCGACACAGGAAGCCGGCGGCGGGCTGATCGTCGCCTTCGATGCGGAAACCGGGCAGAAGCTGTGGGAGTTCGAAACGGTCGCCAAGCCCGGGCAGATCGGCGGCGACACCTGGAACGGACTGGCCGGCGAGCAGCGGAAGGGCGGCTCTCAATGGACCAGCGGCACATACGATCCTGTCACCGGACTGGCGCTGTGGGGTGTCGCGCAGAGCTACGACACCGGCCCGCTGCGCGATCTGAAGCCCGGCGAGAACAACGACGCGCTGTTTACCAATGCTACACTCGCCTTCGTGCCGCGTACGGGTGAGCTCAAGTGGTACTTCCAGCACATGAAGAACGACCAGTACGATCTCGACTGGGTGTTCGACCGAGTTGTCGGCACGATCGAGGTCGATGGCCGGTCGCAGCGCGTGGTGATCACCGGCGGCAAAGAAGGGTTGTTCGACGTCGTCGAGGCGGAGACGGGGCGGTACATCAAAACTGTCGACATGGGGATCCAGGACTTCATCGAGCGGATCGATCCGAAGACAGGCGACAAGATTCCGAAGGCCGAGAAACTACCAGGCCGAGACAAGGGCACAGTGTTCGTCTGTCCGCACGGTGGCGGCGGTCGGAACTGGAGCCCCACCTCCTTCAACCCCGATACCCGGCTGCTGTTCGTCAACGCCCGCGACGTGTGCATGGACATGGTTCCATCGACCGGCCCCGGGTTTCTGACGACAGGCGTCAACATCCAGTACGCGCCCGGTCCCGGTCACGACGGCAACTTCGGCATGCTGCAGGCATTAGACATGGAGTCGGGTGAAGTCGTGTGGGAGACACGGCGCCGGCAAACGCCCGACATGGGCATCCTGACCACTGCGAGCGGACTTCTGTTCACCGGCTGGATGGACCGCCAGTTCGTCGCCTACGAGCAGGCGACGGGCGAGGAGCTATGGAGCACCGGCGTGACCGGTGTGCCTAATGCCTCGCCGATCACCTACGCCGTCGACGGCAAGCAATATGTCGCGATCGTCACCGGCCACGGCAATCCGCTGGCCTTCGGCATTCCCGACGTCATCCCCGAAACGCAATTGCCGCCGGTCAACAGTTCCGCACTCTACGTCTTTGCATTGCCGGACTAGAAGCGGACGCGGACCCCTATAGCGCGCGCGCCTTCGCTCGTGGGAATAGAACCCAGTTCGACTGGCCCGATCTTGAAGTGAAGCGCTTCACCCACGCGTTCCATCAATGTAGGTTCCGAGGGCGGCGGGACGGGCGTGACAGACATGCCTTCTGCCGGCGCGCAGACGACGATTTCCTCATTGCTGGCCGGTGCGCAGCCATGCGGCACCAGGATATCGATCCGTACCGTGCCGTCTTCCAGAACCGTCTCGCGGTAAAGCGCCGACGGCTCACCAGGAACCGCTGCTTGCGGCACATCGATGTCGATCGGAATACGCGGTGCTTCGTCCATCGGCACCTCCAGCGAAGGCGCCAGGCTAGACCCCGCCGGGCGGAGCGACAAGCCGACAAAAAAGGGCCGCCTTGCGGGCGGCCCTTTCGGTTCGGTTGATGCGGCTTCCAGGGCGTCAGTAGTAGATGCCGAGCGTGAAGCCGATGGCGCGGCCGCAGAAGACGACGCCGACCCAGAAAACCAGCGACAGCCAGCCCGCAACTTTGGCGGCCGTCGGGAAGGATGGATCCAGTTCCCAATGGTCGACCGTCCGCCAGGTCGTCATGTGGAGGTACATCATGTTAAGGCCGGCCAGCACCAGCAGCGCCATCTTCCCCAGGAACCAGGGGTTGATCGTGTAGCTGCTGGCCTTGCTGACAAACAGCAAGCCTCCGGTCAGCGCTGCCAGGGCGAAGGCGCCCCAAGTCCAGGGAAGCAAGTCCTTGGCCAGAAGCGACACCCGATGCCCCTTGGAGGCGACGCCGATGAGGCGAAGGTCGACGATCGCAATTGTGCCAATCACCGTCACCAGGGCGATGACGTGAAACACTTCGAGCAGCGGGAACATCCAGGTCGATTCGGCAATGGTCGTGCCGAGCGAGGAGTATTCAATCCGCTCCCACAGATTGGTTGGTTCAGGATACATCAAAGCCCCCTTACGACGGTGCGTAGGCGATCCAGCGCCCCGCCAGGATGATCACGCACCACAGGATGATGAGGAAAATCGCGCCCGCTTTCTGGCCGCTGCTAGCCACCTCGATACCCGAGGCGCTCTGCCTTGCCAGGCCGCGCGTAAAAGCGATCGCGCTGAGGATGCCGACGACGACGAGCACCATCTTGATCCAAAAGACCGAGTTCAGCAGGTTGCGGACCGTGTCACCGAACAGCATCAAGACGCCGCTGATGACCACTACTACGAGCGACCACCACAAGACCTTGGTGTAGCGCTGAGCCGTCTCACCAAGCGTGGCGTGGCCTACCCTGTTGAAGACGCGCAGGCTCATCATCAGAACGGCCGCGAAGGTGCCGGCGATCGACAGGATGTGGATCACCTGCAAGATCGGGATGGCCCAGAACCGCTCCACCAGCCACATCGAGAATGACGATTCCGACATTCCTTGTGCAAATTCATTGAGTGGCGTCGTGTAGAGCCACTGCGATAATTCAAATAACAAATCGCCCATCAGAGAACTCTTCCCCTGCTTTCCATGCCGACACTGCGGCCCCGGTCTGGGACTCGCATATCAGGTGGGATCCGGTGCATGCGCCTCCGAAAGCAACCTCGCGAGTAAATTACGGTAACCACTCGGGTTACAGCGGGTTACAGGCTTGGTCTCCCTATGCGCTTTGACGCAACGCAAATTCGCTAGCGCCCCGAGCCCCGGAAGCCAACCCCCGGGGCGCAATTTCGATTGACTATGTCCGCTGGACAGGACCTTTCCGTGCGCTCTGCGGCTACTTGACGCAATCGCGATACAACCTGCGACAAACCGGTGCGCTAAGTCACATGACAAGCCATTGTCAAAGCAGCCCTCGGTCCGTAGGGACTGAATCAACTAGGGCTGCCGGTTAATCCGCAACGGCACGCCCTTACCAGGTTCAGGAGGGGATTGCATGCGCGTCGGACGTGGCCTTGGGCTCGCGACATTGCTGCTGGCAGGCGCCAGCGGGGCTGCGCTGGCGCAGGGTTCCATTCCTGATGGAGACTGGCGCACGATCGATCGTGACGCCGCATCGACTCGCTTCTCTCCTCTCGACGAGATCAACAAATCCAACGTGGCACGGCTTGGCGAGGCCTGGAACTATCCGTTCCGCTCGTTCAACACCGCCGTTCCTGTCGTAGTCGACGGCACGATGTTCTTCCCTGCCGGTAACCGCGTTATCGCGCTCGATGCCGACACCGGGCAGGAGACGTGGGTTTTCACGATCCCCGCCAATGGCGATCAACCGCGCAATGCGTCGACCCGAGGCGTCGGCTATTGGGCCGGCGATTCGAGCAGTCCCGCCCGTATCCTGGTGATGGCCGGATCGACCATGCTGGCGCTCGATGCAGCGACCGGGCAGCCGTCCGCCGGGTTCGGCGAAGGCGGCATGATCGACGTCGGCGTTTCCTATGGTGGTGCTGTGACGATCGCCGGCGACGTTGCCATCATTGGCGCCGCGACACTCGAGAATCCGGTCGGCGTTCCTGGCAACCCGCGCGCGTTCGACGTGCGCACCGGACGCAAGCTCTGGGAATTCCAGACGGTGCCGCAAGAGGGCGAGCCTTTCAACGAAACATGGGGGAATGGCTGGAAGGGTCGTTCCGGGACGAACATGTGGGCTTTCTCGGCGCCCGTCGACCTGGCACGCGGGGTCGTGATTCTGCCGATCAGCAGCCCTGCCCCCAATTACTGGGGCGGCGAGCGCCCCGGCATCAACCTATTCGGCAACTCGCTGGTCGCGGTCGATTTCCGCACCGGAGAGTACAAATGGCATTTCCAGACGGTCCATCACGACATCTGGGACATCGACATGCCCAGCGGCGGCCCGCTCATCGAAGTGAACGGCGAGCCAGCGATCGCACACGTCGGCAAGACGAGCCTGTTCTACGTACTCAACCGCGAGACGGGTGAGCCCCTGCTTCCGGTCGAGGAACGCCCAGTGCCGGCCGGAGACGTTCCAGGCGAATACTATCACCCGACCCAGCCGATCCCGGTCCTGACACCGCCCTTGAGCCGGGTGTCGCTGACCTACGACGACATTGTCGATGCGGAAGACACGACGCCGGAGCATGCCGCGGCGTGCCGCGCGATGTGGGACAAGGCGGGCGGCTATCTCAACTTCGGCCTCTTCACGCCATTTTTCTTCAAGCAGGCGGGCGCGCCGCCGCGATCGACGATCCAGCTTCCGGGCGGCACCGGCGGTGTGAACTGGGGCGGCGCAGCAGCCGATCCCCGGACCGGCACCGTCTTCGTCAACGCGCAGGACACCTCGCTAGTTGGCTGGGTCGAGCGCAAGGAGACAAGCGAAAGCTACAGCTTCGACGCGAACGACACCGACCAGCCCTATGATCGCGCCAGCGTCGACGGCAAAGGTCCGTTCTTCTCGTTCAGCGCGCCGATTTCTGGGCAGTACGACGACAATGGCCGTGCTCAGGGTCCGCAGGCCCCTTGCTACAAACCGCCGTGGGGCGAGCTCGTAGCAGTCAACGCCAACAGCGGCGCGATCAAGTGGTCGGTTCCGCTCGGCGTGATCGACGAACTTCCCGAGGGCAAGCGCCTGGTCGGCAACTCCGGCAGCGCCGGTCCAACCGCGACCGCCGGTGGTCTCGTATTCGTGGGCGCCACAAACGACCGGCGTTTCCGCGCTTTCGATGCCGATACCGGTCAGCAGCTGTGGGAAGCGCAGCTGCGCGCCAATGCCAACGCCAACCCGATGACCTATCGGGGCAAGAGCGGAAAACAGTATGTCGCCATCAATGCCGGTGGCACTATCGTAAGCTATTCGCTATCCGAATAACGGACACCCAAGAGAGAGAGGTTTTTGGGGGATGAAAAGAGTTTCCATTCTCGCGGCCACTGCGGCAGCATTCGTCATGGCAGCAGCCGGCACCACGGCTTACGCCCAGGCCGGTGCGCAGCAGCAGGTTCAACAGCCGGAGCGTATCGACGGCAAGCCGAACCTCAACGGCATCTGGCAGGTAATGAATACCGCCAACTGGAATCTCGAGCCGCATTCAGCCGGCCCGAATCCCGTTGCTGACCGCCTGGTCGGTGCCATCGGTGCCATTCCCGCCGGTCTCGGCGTGATCGAAGGTGGCAGGATCCCATACAAGCCGGAGGCGCTGGAGCGTCTCAACCGGCACAAGGCCAACGTGATCAATCACGATCCGGAAGCCGCCTGCTACCTCCCGGGCATTCCGCGCGCCACTTACATGCCCTACCCGTTCCAGATCGTTCAGGGCGGCAACGATGACATCCTGATGGTCTACGAGTATGCGAATGCCAATCGCGTGGTCGAGATGCGCGATGTCGAGATCCCGCCGATCGATACCTGGATGGGCACCTCGTTCGGCCGCTGGGACGGCGACACGCTCGAGATCGTGACGCTGTCGCAAGGCCCGGGCGAAGTGAAGCTCCCGGCCGGCGTCATGGAACCGGAAGGCGTCACCTGGCTTGATCGTGCGGGCAACTATCTGACCCACACGGCAACCGTGACGGAGCGCTTTACGAAGATGGGTGACAACCACATCCAGTACAGCGCCACCATCGAGGATCCGGAGATTTACACGCAACCGTGGACGATCACGATGCCGCTGTACCGTCGGATGGAACCCAACGCTCAATTGCTTGAGTTCCGTTGCGTCCCGTTCAGCGAGATGTTGCTATACGGTGACCTGCTGGAAGAAGACGCGGCAGCGCCCGCCGCCGCGCAATAAGACGACGACCCGAATAAAGAAGTTTGAGGAGTTACTGCCATGCAACTGAAGAAGTGGACCGCCGCCGCGATTGGCGCCGTCCTCGCCGTGGGGGCTGCTGGTGCTGCCGTCGCCCACCACTCGTTCGCCACTGAGTTCGATCGCAACAAGCCGATCCGCCTCGAAGGCAAGGTCGTGAAGTTCGAGTGGGTCAACCCCCACTCCTGGATTCACCTTGATGCCAACGTCGACGGCCGCGTGCAGCGCTGGCGCGTTGAAGGCGGTGCCCCGAGCGCCCTTCTGCGCCGTGGCTGGAACAGGAACTCGCTGCCGGCCGGCACTGACATCATCGTCGATGCCTTCCGGGCTCGTGACGGGGACACCCGCGCGTCGGCAGCGGAAATCCGCTTCCCGAACGGCCGCGAACTGTCGCTCGGCAACCCGACGACCGAAGCAGTGGCCGCAGCGGCTCGCCGCGCCGGCAACTAAGCGCCGACGCGTTTCGCCCCTTGGGGCGGAAGCGATAGTAGAGGCCCGCGATCGGACCGATCGCGGGCCTTCTTCTTGCCCAGCGGGAACAAACGGTTCGGCTTCTCGTTGATGGGCGCAGCGGGGGCCGTGCACTGACGGGGGACAATCCATGAAACGAGCGATTCGATGAGCAAAGTCCTATTGGTTGAGGACGAACTGCTCGTTCGCGAAGTCGCGGCCGAAGATTTGGGAGATGTCGGGTTCGAGGTCGTTACCGCGAGCGACGGTGACGAAGCGATGGGCATCCTTGAGGAACGGCAGGATTTCGATCTGCTGTTCACCGACATCCGGATGCCAGGATCCACCGACGGCTGGGCCTTGGCCAGAGAGGCCAAGAACATGATCCCTGGCTTGAAAGTTATTTACGCCACGGGCTTCGGCGATGCGGGTGATAATCTCGCCAACGATGAGCGATACGTTCGCAAGCCCTACAATCTCGACGAGCTTCGCAAAGCGATCACGTCACTCGGTCTTTGAACAGGCGAACCGGGGCCCTTCGCGGGCACGCTCCAGTCCCAGCAAAAGCAGGAGTAGTAGTCAGTTCGCCTTGGCGACCTGTTTTTCGTCGAGTAGCTGCTGGAGCTCGCCGGCCTGGTACATCTCCATCATGATGTCGCTTCCGCCGACAAACTCACCCTTCACATAAAGCTGAGGGATCGTCGGCCAGTCGGAGAACTCCTTGATACCCTGCCGAATCTCCATGTCTTGGAGCACGTCCACGCTGTCGTAAGCGACGCCGCAATGATCGAGGATCGCCACCGCGCGGCTCGAGAAGCCGCACTGCGGGAACAGCGGGGTTCCTTTCATGAACAGCACGACATCGTTGCTCTGGACGATCTGGGACAGGCGGGCGTTGGTATCGGACATGATGAAACCTGGACTCCGGTAAGCTCGAACTTCAGTTGGGAACGGCGGTCACCAGTTGCAAGGCGTGGAGCTCGCCGCCCATCCGCCCACCCAGCGCTTCGTAAACCATCTTGTGCTGCTGGACGCGGTTCTTGCCGGCAAAAGCAGAGGACGTGACCTGCGCGCGATAGTGATCGCCGTCGCCAGCCAAATCCTCGATGACAACGTCGGCGTCGGGCAGCGCAGCCCGGATCAGGGCCTCGATCTCGGCAGCGGGCATAGCCATGTGCGGACCCTCAGGCCTCGCCCATCAGTTGACGGCGCGCTTCGACGTTCTTCTCTTCGAGCACCGCGCGCACACCGGCTTCATCGATGTCGATGCCAGCACCGGTGAGGTCGCCAAGCACCTTGCGGATCACGTCCTCGTCTCCCGCTTCCTCGAAGTCAGCCTGAACCACGGCCTTGCCGTACGCTTCCGTCTCCTCCGGAGTGAGACCCATCTTCTCGGCCGCCCACTGGCCGAGCAGGCGGTTGCGCCGGGCAGCGACGCGGAACGCGGTTTCCGCGTCCATTGCAAACTTGCTCTCTTCGCCTCGGCGGCGGTCGTCAAAATTGTTCATGACAGAGTTCCTTGAATGTGAACCGCACTTAGCGCCGCCGCGTCCTAGGCGGCAAGTCCGGTGCCGCGCACCAGCCAGGGCTTCTGAGCCGCAAGCCGCGCCTCATAGCCCGACAGCGCCGCCTCATGCGTCAGGGTGATCCCGACCTCGTCGAGCCCATTCAGCAGACAGTCTTTGCGGAACGGATCGATCTCGAAACTGAAACGGTCCTGAAAGGGTGTCGTTACGGTCTGATTCTCAAGGTCGACGGTGATTGGCTCGGTCTCCGCCACTTCAAGCAACCGGTCGACTTGGTCCTGTGGGAGGACGACCGTGAGGATGCCGTTCTTGAAGGCGTTGCCGGAGAAGATGTCCGAGAAGCTCGGCGCGATCACGGCCTTCACACCCATGTCGAGCAGCGCCCAGGCGGCATGTTCGCGCGACGAGCCGCAGCCGAAGTTGTCGCCCGCGATGATGATCGGCGATCCGGCGAACTCCGGGCGATCGAAGACGTTATCGGGATCCTCGCGCAGCGCTTCGAAAGCGCCCTGCCCCAGACCTTCTCGTGTTACCGTCTTCAACCAGCGAGCCGGGATGATCAGGTCGGTATCGACGTTCTGCAGGCCGAACGGATAGGCGCGGCCTTCAACCTGGCGGACCGGTTCCATCAATCGGTCTCCGGCGGTTCGCCGCTGGGAATCGGCCCCGGCTGCTGGGGCCGGCTCTTCTTGTCCTTGCGGCGATTGGCGTAAAGAAGGGCCGCGGCAACCGCAGCGGACCCGATCGCGCCAGCTATGGCGGCCTTACCCTTGGGGAAGCGATTGGTCATGGCCGTTCAATGGGGCGCGGGCGCGAACTAGGCAAGCCTCAGCGCAGCAATTCGCGCAGGCCCCGCCACAAGTTTTCCTTCTCGGCGAGCGAGATTGCCGCATTGGCCGGACTCGACGAAGGTAGCGGCACCAAAGCGAGCCCGGACTCGGCCAGTTGCGGCACACCGATGCGGGCCGCGGCTTTGCCATTGAAAGCCACCGCGCGCAGTTCCGGCAAGGAGCGAGCCAAGTTGGCGAGCGCGTTCGGTTCAGCGTCGCGGATCGCTGCATCGAGGCTGCCAGCGCGCCGCGCCGAGGCGACCGTGTCCCACAACCCGACGCCGGCGTCCAACAGCTCCGCGAGGCGCTCGTTGTAGCCGAGCGGCTCTAGCTCCACGCCCACCGCTAGCCCAATCAAGTGCCAAAATCGATTGCGCGGATGAGCGTAGTAGCGCGCAGCGGCGAGCGACCGCTCGCCCGGAAGGCTGCCCAAGACGAGCAACCGCGTGCGCGCGTTTACAACAGGGGGAAACGAGCTCTTCCGTTCCATCCGCCGCGCCTTAACGCGTTTTTCTCGAGGTGATGAGAGGCTTCGGGGAGGCGGGGCCAGGAGACTTGGGTAGAGGTTCGGCCCCGCCTCGGTTCGAAGACTTGGTCGGGTATCTGCAATGTAGCAGGGCCCGTGCCAACTTTGGCAAGGCGCTGTTCTGCGTGCCATGCGATGGTTACCAGACCGTTAAGTCTACCGAGGATTGTCAAGAATTCCGACAGCACAGGGTGACTAGCGCGTTAGGAATTGCGCGCTTACACCCCTCGCGCAATGCACCCGGGCGGAGAGGGAACCTTGGGCGGGACTACCAATCAGGCTGAAAGAGGGCGGCGTGTTGCGTCGCGCCAAGCGGCGCCGGAGCATGCCAAATGATCGCAGTCGCTCCACCTCGCAGGCCGGTTCTGCCGTGGGTCCTCGATAACCTGGGCGACATAGTGATCGCCGCCGGCGTGGCGTTGGCACTTGTCCTGCTGCTCTTCGGAGTCAGGGCCATGATGCTGCGGGCCTCCAAGAACCTGAGAGCGCAGCACCCTTTTGCGGAGATACTGATCGATGCCGTTCGGCGGACGCGTCCGTGGTTCCTATTCGCGGTCGCGATGCAGCTTGTGCAGGGCTACCTGCATCCGCCGCGCGACGTCGATAAGACGATCACGTTTCTCTTCACCGTAGCCGTCGCTTTCCAGGCGGCGATCTGGACCCGGTCCTTGATCATCGGCTTGATCGAGAGGCGTACCGGCCGGACGGAAGAGGAAAGCCGCAACTTCTCCAGCGCGGTCGGCATCATTCGGCTGCTGGTGTCGATCGCGGTGTTCAGCATCGCCGGGATCGTTGTGCTCGACAACCTGGGCGTCAACGTCACCGGCCTGGTCGCCGGTCTCGGCATCGGCGGCATCGCGATTGGACTGGCCGCTCAAG
>CAYTPY010000018.1:0-2107 GCA_964439725.1 uncultured Erythrobacter sp.
GGTGGCACGTTCTTGTCCGGTGCGTTCCCGTTGCCGGGCGCTTGGGGTGGTGGCGGCGGAGTGGGCGCGCGCGTTTCCTCGCGCCGGCTCACCTCGCGGGCAGACGCTACTTCCAGATTGGCGACTTGGTTGATCGTGCTACCCCCGACCAGCCCGCGGGTTACCTCGGCCAAATTCGTCGGCGCGCTGGATACGGGGTTCAGGATCATCTGAACTCCCAACGACGGCGAGCCACCACCCACGGCAGCTGGTGCCCCTTCGACCCGCGATGCAGCGAGGGGTTGCGGCGCAGTGGCGGGTTCAGACGCCCGTGCTTCCGAAGGCATGTTCGATGGAACGCTCGGCGCCGAGGGCTCTGCGTCCGCAGCAGGCGTGTCCGACCGCACGTCGGGGGCCTGGCGCTGCGGGGAATCGATGTTCTTGCTTTCTTGACCCTGGACTGTCAGCCGGTAGCGATCCGACGCGGAAACCACTGCCACGATACCCGGCCGGATCAACTCGCGCGCGCCGCCGTCGAGCGTCGACGTCTCAACCGCACCCTCCGTCACCTGAAGCGACGTCCCGGCGTCCGACACGGTTACGGAGAAAGTCGTGCCTTTCACAACGGCCGCCAGATAGGGCGTTCCAACGCTGAAGTGCGGATCCGGCTTCTTCTCGATCTGGAAGACGGCATTGCCCCACTCCTGGAGCAGATCGAACAGGGTGGCCTCGCGTTGGCTGGGCGCCGGTACGCGCAATCGGCTCGCCGGGCCGACGGTCACGAAATCCTTGCCGCGCACGATGACCGCGCGCCCGCCCTGCCCAGTCTCGACGACGCTACCTGCCTTGAGCACGGTACCGCGCGTTACCGGCGCCGCCCCATCATCTCCGCGAAGAGTGACACGCCCCGAAGCCTCGCTTACGGTCCACTGGCCCGCCTGAGCATGGGCCAAATTCCACGGTCCGCCAAGCAGCAGCGCGCCGATAAGGATCTTCAGGAGTCGGAGCATCGCACACATTCCCAGTTATGGAACGTGCAGGACTAGCCCGGGCGCCTTGCCACACCCTTTTCGTACTTGGTTAAATTCTTAAGAAGTTGACCAATTTGAAAGTTTTAACGGCTTAGAGGCGTGCGATGCACGTTAGAAACGCTCTCTTAGCCGCGACGCTTTTTCTGGGCTTTTCTGCCGCGCCCGCTGGCGCACAGACTGCGCTCGACCGGGTCCAAGGGAACGAACTTCCTCGAACGGAGCTACCCGACTCCGGTCAAGCCCGCTCGCGCGCGGCCGAGGTGCAGGTCGATGCGCCGGCAAACCCGGCCGGAGCCGGACAGGAAATCCTGGTCGGTGCCATCACCTTTGCAGGACTGCAGCACCTGGCACCGGCGGATTTCGCGAACGTCATCTCGCCGCGGCTTGGCCAGCTTCTCGATGATTCCGCCCTGCACGCGCTGACAGGCGCCGTAGTCCAGCAGGCCCAAGTCCGCGGATATGCCTTTGCGACCGCGTGGATCGAGCCTCAGCAAATCCCAAACGGTGTGTTGACGATCCATGTCGATGAGGGTCGCATCGATGAAATTCGCTATCTAGGCGACGACCATCCCGCGGTGCGCGCGGCGCTCGCTCCCCTCGTGAGCGGGAGGCCTGCTTTGCTGGCCGAGGTCGAGCACCGCCTCCTGCTCGCCGAAGACATCGACGGGGCACACATCAGCGATTCCCGGTACGTGCGAGAAGGAGATCGCGGCATCCTGGTGATCACCGTCGAACGCGATCGGGCGGCGGCACGCGTGGTGCTGGCCAACGAAGGCACGAAGCCGGTCGGCCCGGTGCAACTACGGATCGAAGCGGACATCAATGGGCTGCTCGCATCCGACGACACGCTGACGCTAAGCTACGCGACCACCCCGGCGCAGCCACG
The DNA here is from genome assembly GCA_964439725.1 of uncultured Erythrobacter sp. GTDB lineage: Bacteria > Pseudomonadota > Alphaproteobacteria > Sphingomonadales > Sphingomonadaceae > Croceibacterium_A. Next base: position 1,897 of record CAYTPY010000018.1, read on the forward strand.
AGAGCTGCAGTTTGGCTATGGCCGCTATACGAAGCGGGTCAGCGCGTCGGGCACCGAAGTGGGAGTGACCGGATCTATCTCGCGGGCCCGTCCAGGAGCGTACTTGCGCGACCTGCAGCTGCGCAGCGAAAGCTGGTATGTGGCCGCCCACGTGATGCACCCGCTCTTGCGCCGGCGGGACGCCAGCCTCTGGATGCAAACGGAACTCGGC
>CAYTPY010000018.1:2207-3712 GCA_964439725.1 uncultured Erythrobacter sp.
GCAAGTCGCATCGGATCCGCTCCTCCTGACCGAAGAGGCGGGTTTGGGCGGCAGCTACTTCTTGCGCGGATACGACTGGAGCGAGCGGTCCGGCGATCATGGGCTCATGGGCATGCTGGAACTTCGCTATGACCTGAAGAATGCTTTAAATGCCTTGGAAAACATTCAGTTTTACTCTTTTGCGGATGGTGGCCGTGTCGGCAACCTCGAGAGCGGCTTCGGCAGTGGATCGCTTGCCTCGGCAGGAGGCGGGATCCGCGCCGGCCTCGGCAAGGCGCTCTGGGCGGAGATCGGCCTGGCCGTTCCTTTGACCGGCCCGCGCTACGACACGGGCGACAAGAGCCCTAGGTTTAACTTCAGCGTAACCAAGCACTTCTGAACGTCAGCGGCGGATCTTGGCAGCTCTTGTGAGCAGCGGCGCCCCGGTGAGGCGGCCGCTCAGCTCGGCTTCTCTTCAAGGCGCGGGACGCTGCCACGAGCCGTCAGGGCCGCGGCAAAGTCCAGCCCGGAGGGTTCCTGAAACAGCCTGAGCCCAAACTCGGGAAGGATCGCGATGAGGTGGTCGAAGATGTCCGCCTGGACGCTTTCGTACACGGCCCATGCGGTCTCTGACGTAAACCCATAGATTTCCAAGGGTAAACCCATTTCGGTCGGATCAAGTTGCCGAACGATCAGGAACAGCTGCTTCGAGATGCCGGGGTGTGCCTGCAGGTACGCGGTCATGTAGGCACGGAAGGTGCCGATGTTGGTCATGCGGCGCGCATTGACCGGGTCGCGCAGCCGGTCGGGCGCGGCGTTCCATTCGGCCAGTTCCGCCTCTTTCTGCGCCAGATAATCGCCAAGGAGCGAGAAGCGGCGGAACCGTTCCACGTCGTCGGGCTCTAGAAAGCGGATGCTGTTCTGATCGATCATCAACGAGCGCTTGATACGCCGCCCGCCGGACTCGAACATGGATCGCCAGTTCCGGAACGGTTCGCTTATTAGCCGGTGCGTCGGGATCGTGGTAACCGTCTTATCCCAGTTCTGCACTTTCACGGTGTGAAGCGCGATATCGATGACGTCGCCGTCGGCGTGGAGATCGGGCATCTCGATCCAGTCGCCCAGGCGGATCATATCGTTTGAGGTCAGCTGAACCGATGCCACCAGTGACAGGATGGTATCCTTGAAGACCAGCATCAGAACCGCCGCCATGGCGCCGAGGCCGGACAGCAGCAGAAGCGGTGACCGGTCGATCAGCGCCGCAATGATGAGGATCGCGGCCGCCGAGAATATGACGATCTTCACGACCTGAAGGTAGCCCTTGATCGGGCGGCTGCCGGCGTGCGGGCGCCGCGCATAGAGAACGTCGACCCAGTCCAGCGCGGCACTGATCGCCAGCGCGATCGTCAGGATGACGAAGCCGGTGGTGACGTTGCTGGTAAGCGTCACCAGCATCAGCGGCAGGTGCGGAACCGCCGCGATGCCGAACTGGATGATCGTCGCCGGAACGAGATTGGCCAAGCGCC
>CAYTPY010000018.1:3812-31723 GCA_964439725.1 uncultured Erythrobacter sp.
GTCTCCGGCGTGAAGCGCAACGCGATCATGCCCACCACGCAGGCGACCATCATCACATAGGCGGGCATCAGTTCGTTGCCCGTCGCACCGATCAACCAGCTGTTGAAGGCGGGTGCAGTCCCGCCGAACAGAGATGTCGCCACGTTGTAGGAGATCGCAAAGCCGGCAAAGCGCACATGGGTCGGGAACATCGCCGGGAATGTGGCCGAGATCGTCGCCAGCTGCGGCACGTAGAGCAGCCCGAGCAGCGCGAATCCGATCAAGGCTCCCACGAAGCCGCTCGCCATCAGCATGTAGAGCGGCACGACACCTATGAAGAGGCCGACGAGCGAGAACCGCCACAGGGGCTTGCGGCCGACTCTGTCCGACAGGTGCCCGGCGAACGGAACGAACACCATCATGAACAGCATGCCGATGATGGGGACGATGAGCGCATCGTCGGGCGTCAGGCCGAGCCGCCGCTGGAGATAGGTCGGCATGTAGCTGAGCAAAGTGTAGTTCACCACGTTGAGAGCCACGACCAAGCCCCCCATGACGACCAGCGGCCGCCAGTAGCGCGTGAACAGGTGGCGCAGTTCGGTCGAGGCGGCGGGCTCCCGCTCGCCGTGCGCTTCGATCTCGCGGAAGATCGGCGTGTCCTCCATTTTCGAGCGCAGGTACATGCCGATGAACCCCATCGGCCCGGCGACGAAGAACGGGATGCGCCAGGCCCAGTCGTACATCGCCTGCTCACCCAGCAGCAGCGAGAACCCGAGCATCAGCAAGGCTCCCAGCGAGAAGCCAGCCAGCGTGCCAAATTCGAGGAAGCTGCCGTAGAAACCGCGCCGGTCGTCCGGCGAGTATTCGGCCATGAAGGTCGCCGCGCCGCCATATTCGCCGCCGGTCGAAAAGCCCTGGATCATGCGCAGGACCACCAGCAGCGCCGGCGCCCAGAAGCCGATCGTATCGTACGAAGGGATCAGCCCGACGCCGACGGTCGCGGCGGACATGAGGATGATCGTGAAGGCGAGGATGGTCTTGCGGCCGTAGCGATCCCCGAGCGGACCCCAGAACAGGCCGCCGAGCGGTCGGACAAGGAACGAGATCGCGAAGGTCGCCAGCGCGAACAGCGTTGCTTCCGCAGTGTCACCGGGGAAGAGGGCGGCCGAAAGGTAAACCACGCCATAGGCGTATATCCCATAGTCAAACCATTCGGTGGCGTTGCCCACGGCAGACGCGGCGATAGCCCGGTGGAGCACGGGCTTCGGAACCGCTTCGGTGTGGCCCAGCGGGACATCCGCGCCGATCAATGCGTCTTCTGATGATTGAGTCATTGGGCTTCCTCAGGTTCTTGCGAGGCCAAGGGGTCGAGCGCCGCCGAGACGGGAGTGGTCCGGGGCAGGAGTTGATAGTTCTGCTGTTGCTCTGCCGGAACGGGAGACTGGCGGATCTGGCGCCAGATGCCAAACACGAAGGCAACCCCCGCACAGGTGGCGATGAAAAGAAACAGACCCGAAGTTCCCGCGGCGGTCATGAAAGAAGCCCCCAGCAAAGGACCCGCCGCCGCGCCCGCCGAGTAGGTCAGGACTAGCCCGCCGCTCGCCGGAACCCGCTGATCTGCAGAGAGGTGATCGTTGGCGTGGGCCACGCACAACGGATAGAGCGCGAAGCTCAGCCCGCCGAATAGGGCGCCGAACACGAACAGGGGCAAGCGCGGCTCGTCCAGAAGCGCCGTGAACAGGCCCGCTAGCATGGTACCTGCAAAGGCGAACACAATCACGCGCCGCCGATCGAAACGATCAGAGAGAATGCCCAACGGCCATTGCAAGGCGACCCCTCCGAAGATCACCGTGCTCATAAAGATGGCCACCGTCGATAGATCCATGCCCAGGCGCCGGGCGTAAACCGAACCCAGCGAGTAGAACGCGCCCAGCATCGCGCCAGTCAGCGCGGCTCCGACCACGCCGAGCGGAGAAATGGCATAGAGCGCCCGCATCGAAAGCGTCTCGCTGCTCGTGAGGGGCGGTGCATGGATCCGTGTCAGGACGACCGGGATTGCCGAGAGCGAAATCAAGATCGACGCGACGACGAATGGTAGCGATGGCTTCGCGTCGCTAATGTTGAGCAGGAACTGCCCGACGGCCTGCCCGATGTAGAGGGCGATCATGTAAGCCGCGAGCACCGACCCCCGCGAGCCTGGCTCGGCGCGCTCGTTCAGCCAACTTTCCAGGCAAACATAGACGCCCGCCACGCACAGGCCGTCGATCAACCGCAAGGCCGCCCAGAAGACCGGGTCCATATGAACGGCGTAGCTCAGCGTGCTCACCGAGAAGAGAGACACGAAGGCCGCGAAGGCGCGGATATGGCCGACCCTCGCCACCAGCAGCCCAGCTCGCGTCGAGCCGAGCACGAGACCGAGAAAGTAGGCGGTGCCGACAACGCCGACCACTAGTGCGCTGCTGCCCGCGCGTTCCAACCTGATACCGAGGAGCGTGGCCATGAACCCGCCGCCCGCCATCAGCATAAAGATTGCGAGCAGCAGGCTGCGTACGGAAGACATGGCGCTCAGCACGTGAACTAAGCAGGCATAACGCTAGAAGGTTCCGCCCGTATCAGGCTGCCGCACGACTGCTGAGCTCGGCCACGGGCTTCTCCACCAACGCGGCATGCAGTGACTTCACCGTCGTCTCAAAGTCACTGCGCTCGATAATGAACTGAACGTCGACGTTCCGGACCTGATGCTGCAGGGCGAGGACCGTAATCCCCGCTGTATCCAGAGCATCGAGAGCCGAGGACACCAAGCCGGGTGCGGATATGTCGCTTCCGATAGCCGCCACCATCGCACACGGACGCACGGAAACGATCGCGCCTGGGAACGCCTCCTCCAAGTCTGCCGCGACTTTCGCCACCGCCTCCGAACTTCCGGACAGATAATGCGTGATGGTATTGGCGTTGGATGACTTGCTGACAATCCACGCGCCGCGCCGGGTCAAAGCGTCGAGAATGGCGCTGTCGTAGCCCTTTTCGCCGACCATGTCCTGCTCGAAGAACTCGAGCGCGTGGAGCTCGCGGACTCCGGTTACGATCTCAACTCTTGGTTTGTCAGAGACGTAGTCCCCGCAGATGAGCGTGCCCTCATCCTCTCGGTCGAACGTGTTGCGGACACAAAGCGGTATCTCGGCCTGGCGAAGGCCGCGGCCCGCGCGCGGATGAATCGCTTCCATCCCGAGGTTCGCGAGCTGGTCCGCCACGTCGTAGTTAGTCCGACCGATCTTTCGGGCCCGCTTTTCGCCAACGAGCTTTGGATCGGCGCTGGAGAGGTGGAACTCCTTATGGATGATCGCGCGGCTTGCACCGGTGAGCACCGCAATGCGGGAGAACGTCATCTCCGAATATCCCCGCGCGTACCGCCGGACCATTCCGCCTTCGCAACCGGCATAGCCGGTGACGATCGGCATCTGCGTGGCGAGGTCTATCGAGCCCAACGCGTCGCGGATTCGCTGATCGAGGCTTACCCGATCATCTTCGCTCCACAGCGTAAGATCGACGAATACGGCATTCACCCCACGATCGCGGAGCAGCAATGCCGTCGAGTGCGCGCTATGAGCTTCACCGAAGCCGGCCAGCATTTCACGCACAGTGACGAGCTGGTCCTTGAGAGAAAAACGTCCGTGCCCCCGCAGTCGGTCGAGGTCGTTCAGACAGGCCCGAAGGGACTGGATACGGCTATCGACGAAGCGATCGGCTTCCTCTCGGCTGCCGGTGCGGATGAACATCGCAGCATTGCGTTCGCACATGGCTCCGCGAACGCGGTCCAGCGCCTCGTGCCAGGCGGAATCTCTCCGCGCAAAGTGAGCATAGACTCCCGGTTCTCCAGTCTTCTTGTGCTCCAGGAGAAGGTCCGTCATGCCCGCATAGGCGGAAACTACGAAGATCCGCTGGTAGAGGTCGTCACCGGTGCGCCCTGCGACAAGGACGTTGTCAAACAGGGTAGATGTGGCCGCCATCGACGTACCGCCGATCTTTTCGACACTATGGCCCGACATCATGCTGCCACCTGCTTGTGAAGCGTGCCCGACCGAATGGCCACCGGCGCATACTTCCGATCGGCGATGAACGGCGGCCGCGGCTTTTCGGCCGCGAACGGCGCCTGCAGCCGGTTCGAAAGGGCGTTGTAGACCAGGAAGGCGTTCGCCCGCGGGAACGGCGTGATGTTCCCGTTTGAACCGTGCATGGTGTTGCAATCGAACAGGATCACCGTGCCGGGGGCGCCGGTCGGAGCGACGATGCCGTGGCGATGCGCGAGAATGGCCAGGCTCAACTCGTCGGGAACGCCATATTCCTGCTTCTTCAGCGACATGCGGTAGTGATCTTCAGGCGTTTCGCCCACGCAGGTGACGTAAGTCTGGTGCGAGCCTGGCATGACCATCAGCGGACCGTTGTGCGGCGTGTTCTCGGCCAGCAGGACCGACATGGAAAGCGCACGCATGCGCGGCATGCCATCTTCGGTGTGCCAGGTCTCGAAGTCCGAGTGCCAGTAGAACTCCTTACCCTTGAACCCCGGCTTGTAGTTGAGCCGCGACTGGTGGACGTAGACGTCGTCGCCGAGCAGGAACGAGGCCACTCCGGCAAGCCGTTCATCGGCAGCGAGCCGGGCCATCAGGCTGTTTTGTTCATGGATGGCGAAGATCGATCGGATCTCGTCGCTACCGCGTTCGGTGATCACCGTTTCTGCGTCCAGCGCGGCCGGGCTGGCCAGCAGAAGCCGCGTCTCGTCCTGGAGCGCTTCCAGTTCACCGGGCTCGAACACATTCTCGAGGACCAAATAGCCGTCGCGCTCGAACTGCTCGACCTGATGGCCACTGAGCGGGGCATCGGCACGCCAGTCGCTGTGTACCACCGGGTCCTGGCGTGGCAGCAACTCGGGCTCTGCCGCGCGGCGGGATGGATAGATGTCATGCATGTTGAGCTTCCCCTTCGCTCATCCAGCCGGCGCGGGCTCGCGAATCTGCTCCGCGGCGGGATAGGCGCCGGTTTCGTCGTGAACTTCGCGGCCGGTCACGGGCGGGTTGAAAACACACGCCGTCAGAATGTCAGTCTCTGGCCGCACAATGTGACGATCGTGCTCGTTGAGCGCGTAGAGAACGCCAGGCTTCAGTTCGTGAACTTCGCCCGTGCCCAGATCCTCGATCGTGCCTTTGCCTTTCAGCACCATCACCGCTTCAAGGTGATGCTTGTAGTGCATCTTGAGTTCGGCACCGGCTCGCAGCGTCGTCATATGGAAGGAAAACCCCATCCCGTCGTCCGCGAGCAGCATCCGGGCGCTGTCCCATCCGTTCGACTTGATGTTGTGTTCGCTGGCGCGGATTTCCTTGAGGTTGCGGATGATCATGTTGGTTCCTTTGGTTCAGGCGGCAGCTGAGAGCGCCGGCGAGAGTTCCTTGCGGATCGATTGTTCGACGATGTCGAGCCCGGCTTCGAGCAGCGCGTCGTCGATCACGAGGGGAGCCAGCACCTTGACGATCTCGTCGTGGGCTCCGCTCGTTTCGATGATGAGGCCGCGATCGAAGCAGGCCTCGGTGATGGCTGATGCGGCTTCGCCTGAGCCGACATCGATGCCGCGCATCATTCCGCGGCCCCGCGTCGACAGCCCATGCTCCTCGGCGATCGCTTCCAGACGCCGCTCCAGCAGCGCGCCTCGGCGGACGATATCGTTCTGGAACCGGGTATCGGTCCAGAAGTGGCGAAAGGCAGCCGCGGCTGTGACAAAAGCGTGATTATTACCGCGGAAAGTGCCGTTGTGCTCACCCGGTAGCCAGACGTCGTACTCCGGCCGGAACAGTGTCAGCGCGAAAGGGAGTCCCATTCCGGAGAGCGATTTCGCCAAAGTGACGATGTCGGGCGTGAAGCCCATGCCTTCGAAGCTGAAAAAGCTGCCGGTACGACCGCAACCAGCCTGGATGTCGTCGACGATCATCAGCGCGCCATGCTTCCGCGCGATCGCCGCTATGGCCCGCAACCACTCTGGCGAGGCAGCGTTGAGGCCGCCCTCCCCTTGCACGGTTTCGACGAGAAGCGCAGCCGGCGCGTCTAGACCGCTTGATGGGTCGGACAAGCGCTGATCGAGCAACGCGGCGGTATCCACGTCCGAGCCGTAATAGCCATCGAACGGCTCGTGCGCGACATGCGACAGGGGCACACCGGCCCCGCTGCGCTTTCCGGCGTTGCCCGTGCAAGCCAAAGCCCCCAAAGTCATGCCGTGAAAGCCGTTGGTGAAGGCGATGACGAGCTCGCGCCCGGTAACTTTGCGGGCGAGCTTGATAGCTGCCTCGACCGCGTTGGTACCGGTCGGGCCGGTGAACATTGTGCGGTAATCCAGCCCTCGCGGCTCGAGGATCACCTCTTCAAACGTTTCGAGGAAGCGCTCCTTGGCGGCGGTGTGAAGATCCAGCCCGTGCGTGATTCCATCGCTTTCGATGTAATCGATCAGCGCTTGCTTCAGGACCGGATGGTTGTGGCCGTAGTTCAGCGACGAACAGCCCGAAAGGAAGTCCAGGTAACGGCCGCCGTTCTCGTCGTGCAGCCACACGTCCTCAGCCTTGTCGAACTGCCGGGGCAGCGAGCGCGAATAGCTGCGCACGCCGGATTCGCGGCGGTCGTAAATGGCCGGGCTTGGCGCTGTCTTGCTGGGCCGGGGAGTCAGGCTCATGGTGAGTTCTCCGTCACTTTGAATGATTAGAATGAAGAGGGATGCGCGCCTCGAACTCGGTGTCGTGCGCACCGGCAAAGTGGGCATCACGCTCGAAACGAGGGGCTTTCGTCAGCGAAGTTCCGCGGCGCCGGGCAAATGCCCGAAAAAGCCGCCACGAAGCGTCGTTATCCTCGGTGATCGTCGTGGTGAGGAGTGTAGCGCCGGCCGAAGCAGGCCGCTCGACCAGCTCGTCGAGCATCCGAAGCGCCAGGCCTTCACCCCTCGCATCGACATGAACGGCGACTTGCCACACGAACAGCCGCTCGGGCGAAGCCGGAGACCGGTAACCCGAAATCCAGCCCAGCACCTCGCCGGCGCGCTCGGCCACCACGCAGGTGTCACCAAAATCCGAGCATTGGAGCAAATTGCAGTAGGCAGAGTTGGTGTCGAGCGGCGGAGATGCCGCGATCAGACGCGTAACGCGTGGGCCATCCTCGGCCCGCGGCCTCCGGAGGATCATGGACTTTGCCTCGGGATCGCTTTCCGATGGCGCATCTGATGCTGAACAAACCAAAGTTATAATTACTATCTAGTTCGCTTACCGAACTATCCTAGCTCCTCTGTGCAGTGAGGCGATCACCTGATGGGCGCTACTTAGGCTTATCTCGTGGGATAGCAACCCAGAACAGGCACTCACCGGCGAAACAATCGTTCGGATCTGAAAGCTTTATCCTTCAGTTGATGAAGGAATAATTGATCTTGGCCGCGCTCTTGCGGCGGGCTAGCGAGTTGGTGTGGACCGCGAACTCACCCTTGCCGCGCTCAAGGCGCTCAGACGCATCCTGCGGGCATCCGAACTGTCCAATCGCCGCTTGGCGACAGAGACGGGGCTGACGCCGTCGCAGCTGCTTGTGTTGCAGGAGATTGGCGATCGCAGCGAGGTCAGCCCCACGGAGCTTTCCACGGCGCTCCAGTTTGGTCAGGCGACGATTACCAACATCGTGGATCGCCTCGAAGCGCTCGATCTGGTGGGCCGGCAACGCGGCGAGCAGGACAAAAGGCGGGTGTATCTGGCGCTGACGGAGAAAGGCAGGCGAGCCGCCGATACCGCCCCCAACCTGCTGCAAGCCCGTTTCAAGGAACGCTTCGCGTCCCTGCCGGAGTGGGAGCAAGCCATGATCCTCGCTGGCTTAAGCCGTCTCGCGGGTATTCTGGGCACGAACGAAGACGCAGCGCCGTTGCTCGACTCAGGTGCAATCGATCGACTGGGGTGACCTGAGGCCCTCAGGTGCCCCCGAGGCAGGGCCCCGCTGTCGCGCCGCAGCGGGGCCTCCTCAATTCAGAACCGGAACGCCACCCCCGCGCGGGCACCGAAACCGCTGACGTCGCCGCCGAAATCGGCCGTGCCTTCGATGAACCCGCTCATCCGCTGCGCCGGATCGCTCGGACGGTGGGAGAGGCCGACCGTCGCGCGACCGTATGTGTCAGTACGCGGCAGATCGAACGCAGGCGCGAGGCCAGCGTTGGTCAGCGTCAACCGGTCTTCGCCTTCGAACTCGTGGATGGCCTGGAGCTTGCCGTAGGCTTCGAAGCCGCTGCCGAACCGCGCCCCGACGCGTGCGCCGGCCTTGCCGCGCATCCCGTCCGCCTCCTCGCTGGCGAAGGCAGTGCCGAGCCCATCGAAGTCGTCGAAGGAAATGTTCGCGTACTCGATCGATACGGCGGGCTCGACGAAGAATCTCTCCCCGCCGAAACGGTAAGCCGCCTCGAGCCAGCCGCCCCAGCCGTCACCAGAGGGCGAGGCGGCAAAGCCGATCGTCCGGTCTTCGATGTCGGACCAGAACCACTGATATTTCACCAGGCCGCGAAGCGAGAAGCCGCCCGCGCCGAACCGGCCGTAGGCACCCACGTTGGCCGACTTGTAATCGATCGCCAGCGGAGTGGCGGCGAAGTCGAGATCGCTGTCCGCATAGCCGGCGGTGAGGCCGAGCACCGAGTTCGCTCCCCCGAACAGATCGACACCGGCCTGCACGCCCCACGTCGTCTGGTCGGTTCCGAGGTCGTAGCTTCGCGCTTGGCCGAACGGGGCGGCGCCAAGCGTCAGGTCGCGCTCCTGGTTGAGGACATAGCCATCGAGCCAGACCGCGCGGGAAATGGCCGGCTGCTCGTCGGCCGCCCCGCGTGCCGAACCAAGGTGTGCTGCGACCGCGTCGTTGCTGGCGTAGAAGAGTTCGCGGGCGGCAGGGGTTAACATCCCCACACCGATCGCTGTGGTGCTGGGGGTGCCGTAGAGCGCGAAGTCGTTCGCGGCCGCGTCGAAGACCAGGGCGTAGTCGGCAAAGCCGGCCGTGGGCGCCGCCAGAGTGAAAGCGCCGGCCGAACTCCCGGCGCCGGCATCGACCACCACCGCCCCTTCGGTGAACCCGCCCGGCCCGGCGACCCATACCGCGGTGCTCCCCGTCGCAGCGCCGCCGATCACGAGGCGATCCGAGGCCGTACCCGGACCCACGTCCACGCCGAGCGCCGCGGACCCGGTTCCGATGTAGCTGCCGGGAAGCGTAAGGACATCGTCCGTAGCACCATCGCGCAGGTCGATCAGGCCGCCGTTGGCGAGGCTTTCCAGGCCGGCGAAGGTCACCGGGCCCTGGACGCGAAGCGTGCCGCTGTTGACCAGCAGATCGGTCCCGGCACCGAACTGCGATGTGCCCGCAGCCTCGAAAGTGCCGGCGTTGGTGAGGGTATCGTCGCCAGCTGTCAGGTCTACCCGGCCGCGCAGCGTGCCGCCCGGGCGGATCGACACCGTGGCCGGGCCGCCGTCTGCGTTCAGTGCGGGCCCGCCGCTGCTGGCGAGCGTGTCCCCGATGGTAACGGTCGCGCCGGTACCCGAGGTGACATCGATGCCAACCTCCGCTCCGCTGACGGGCGCGCCGGCCAGAGTGGTAACGCTGACGGTGCAGCCGCTCGATGCCGCTATTCCCGTGCCCGTCGCCGAAGCGATCGGGCCCCGTGCCGTGACGTTCACGGCTGTGCAGCCGGTGGCGTCGGCGTCGATGCCGTTGCTGCCCGGGCCCGAGACGGTGATCGGACCGGCGAGGATGGTCTGGTCGCCGCTGGCGGTGGTGACATCGATTCCGTTCGAACCCGGCCCCGTCGTTTCGATCGCGCCGACGTCGATCACCACCGGCCCGTCGTCGCCGACCACCACGATGCCGGGCGAGTCCGCGCCGCCCGTGTCGACCGTGCCGCCGCCGACGTTGATCGGGCCGGTGCCACCGATGTCCAAGCCAGGAGAATTGTCCCCGTCGGTGTCGATGGTATCGAAGTCCACGTCGATCGGCCCTTCGCCTCCATCGACGACGATGGCGGGAGAATTGTCGCCGTCGGTGTCCACGGTTCCGAAATCGGCATCGACCGGGCCAGGCGTGACGATCACCGCGCCCGGGGAATCGTCGCCATCGGTGTCCACGTCGGTTCCCCCTGGCGCGCCGGGCGTACCGCCGTCGGGAGACCCAGGTCCTCCAGGGGTCCCGCCATCGCTGTCGCCGATGACGACGCCGCAGGCGCCGGTGCCCAGCGTGGCGCAGGCGGTGGGGTCGGTCATGAGTGTGATGGCAGGCGCCGCGTCACCACCCGTGGTTACCGCATCGAGATCGGCGACGATCCGCCCGGGAACGTCGATGAGGACGCCGGCGGCGAGATCGCCGAGCGTCGAGATGCGCTGCGCGGTCAGCGCGGTGTCGCACTGGCCGATGCCGAGCAGCACGCAGGCGGTCGGGTCGCCGGCGATATCCACACCGGTGGAGCCGTCGCCCAGCGTCTCCAGCAAGCCAATGTTGGCCCTGGTCGGTCCGGCGGCGCGGACCAGCGCACCAATGGAGCCCGCACCGTTGGTGGTCAGCTCCCCGACGCTGAAGGAAGTCCCGCACGCGCCGGCACCGAGAAGGACGCAAGCGTCCGGGTCGCTGGCGAGGTCGAGGCCGGCAGAGTCCTGGCCGTTGGTGGTCAGCAGGCCAACGGTGCCGTCGATGTCGCCGACCGCGCGAACGATGGCCCCGGGCGAACGCGCCCCGCCCGTGGTCAGGTTGGTGACCGAGAACGCCGTGCCGCAACCGCCGGTGCCGAGGGCCGCACAGACCGTGGGATCGGCCGCGAGGTCGAGGCCCGCCGCCTGGTCGCCGCCGGTCTGGAGCGCATCGACCGCGACGTCGATGTCGCCCGCCGCAACGACGAGGCCGCCGATCGAACCGAACCCTTCGGTCGTGATGTTGCCGACGATCGCCTCGACATTGCAGCTTCCGGCGCCGAGCACCGCGCAGGCGCCGATATCGCTCTGCAAGTCGAAGCCGAGCGCCTGATCGCCGCCGGTGCGCAGCACGCCCGCGTTGAGGCCGATGTCGCCGGCCGCGCGGATCAGCGCATCGGTAGAGCCCGAACCGAGTGTTTCGATCAGGTCGACGTCGAGCACACCGGGGCCCGTCAGGCTCACCAGTTCGACGCCGTCGGACCCGATGCCGGCCGTACGCACATCTCCCGCCGTGATGTCGACGCGTCCAGCGGTGACGTTGATACCGTCCGCCAGGTCGCCCGCAGTCGTCACGGTTTCATCGACAATCAGCACCACGTCATCCACAGCGGTCAGCAAGGCCCCGACAGCGCCGTCGCCAGCAGTCGAAAGGGCGGTGATCCGCGCGGTGATGTCCGCTCCGGAATCGAGATCCAGCGCCGGGCCGGTGGCGGCCGTGACATTGGCTATCCCGTCGACGAGAAGATCGATCGCGCCAGTCGATTCCACATCGATCGTCGCCGCGCCCGAGTAATCGCTGGGCAGAGTGATCGTCACCGGCAGCGTCTGGCCGGGAAGGGATATCTCTGCGAGCGGACCATCCGGAGCGCAGTCCAGAATCCCCAACGGGGTGGTGATGCACACGGCTTGCGCTGCGGCAGGGCTGGACGCCAGCAGCGCGATCAACGAACTCCCTCCGGCTAGCGTAATCGTACGGAGGCTGACTGCGACCCTTTCGGACATTTGGAGGTTCCCTTCTGGCACCCCTCCCCGAGCCGCTGAAACCTGCACCCGCGCATAAGTTCCTGATCGCGCAGGTTTACCTAAGTACTTTCCGATAGTTGGTCGACAGGCTGCATGGCGTTCGTCGCCCGCGTTAAGGCAGCTTCTGCGCAATAGTGCCCGTAATCTGCGGAAGGCGCCGGTCCTTCGTCGACCGCCAGGCTGGCGAGCAACCTCATCGAGTTAATCTCCCAAGTTTTAGATTGTCTTTGGATCCTCGCCTGATCGAGATCTTAGGCGATGGAACGCTGGGGCCAGCCAAAGTCGCCGAAGTAGATCGTGTTGATCGGCAAGGACGAAGCCTGATGGCTCGACCATTAGTTTGGGAACAATCACTTCCGCCCTTCGATCAAGGAAGATCGGAGACCCCTACATGTCGAGTCCCCACGCCGACTATCGGCGGGTTCAAGCGCAGTGGTGCCGGCGATTAGCTGCGCAAGCAGACGAGCCGCTGGCTCAGGAACTGCTTACCCTCGCTGAAGAATACGAGAGCCCGCCGCCAGTGCCGGAGGGAGACTGATGGCCCGCCGCATCATCTGGTTCTTAGTCGCCGCGGTGGCCATCCTGATCATCTGGCTTATGATCACCACCCCGACCCCGCCACTTTGAGACAAGCGCCCGCACGGTCTTGCTTCAGTCGTTTCGCCGCACGATCCTGCGTATGGCCGGGCCGATCATGTTGAGGTGATGTTCGCTTAAGTCTCTACCCCGAGGGATTCACCGTCTGCCTTCAACTCAGGCTCGGGAGCAGACTTCTTTGCATCTGCCATCGCAACGATGCGCTCTAGACGCTCCTTCCGCTTTGCGCTTGGAACGTACCAATCTGCGAACAGCATCTCGATCAGCCCCAACAGCGCCTCTGGATCGCCTGCTTCTACATCAAGAATCTCGCCGCCTCGTTCCTTCATATGGGCGCCATAGTTCCCGACTTCGCGGAGCGCGTGCATCGCATCCACGGTCTCTGCTTCTACTTCCTTCGGGAGCTCGCCAGCGTCGGCCCTCTTCTTGAGCTCAGCTATCTCATCAAAGAGGGTGCGCTCGCGTATGTTGCAAAAGTCATGGATCATCGCCTGCAAGCAGCGCCTCGCGAGAGTTGCCGAGGCCTTTGGGCTCAAATCCGCAATGGACCAAGCTTCGTGATAATCTTCAAGCATCTGCTTTGGCACGCCAACCGGAAATGCTTGGCCGACGCGGCCCGGATATGGGAGGCGGGACGCGAACACACTTCCGTCAAGTATCATGAACTGACCGTCTCTTAGCAAAACAGTGCCAGCGCTGGCGTCCAGCGTGACCCGGCCGCAAGAATGGGAAGCGCACCGTACGGCTCGCACCCGCACACCAACGTGAGGCACGATCTGACTCAATCCCTCGGCTTCTTGTATTCAGCGAAACGTCCGACATTTAAACCGATCGTCTGCACGCTCTGAGTGGCGCCGGTGGGCTGCTACGTGAGTCCGCAGTGTGGACAGATGAAAGACAATCCCGCCCCCAGTTACCTATGCGTTACCTAGCTCCAGTCGCGGTAACAGCTACCCCATCCCATTGAAATCATGGCGCGCCCGGCAGGACTCGAACCTGCAACTCCAAGCTTAGAAGGCTCGTGCTCTATCCAGTTGAACTACGGGCGCGTCGATGGCGCAGATAGCGTGGTTTTGCGCGGCGGCAAATCGTGATGCGGTCTATCGGCGAGAACGGTTGCGACGACCAGGCACGCGCTGGCCGAGCTAGTCGGCCAGTAGCGCGATCGCCAGGTAGATCAGGGCGAAGCTTCCGAACCCGAGCAGAGTTCCGGCGACGAAAGTGAGACGCACGAGCATCGGATCGACGCTGATATAGTTGGCGAGGCCTGAGCAGACCCCGAACACCTTGCCCCCGGTCCGATCGAGGCGGAACTTAGCGGGAGCGCGCCCGCTGTCGCGATCGGCGGGGATCATGCCAAGATCCCCGCGATCGAGCTGACTTCGTGAGCCGAGACGGCCAGGCTGTTGACGAATAGCAGGCCGCTGATGAGCACCGCTGAAGCGCCGGCCATCAGGTGCCGCATGTAGAAGCCGAGGTTGTCCATTTCGTATCCCCTTTGTCATGTGTTCGGCGTCAATCCGCCGATACGATCGACAATGCAGGGGGTATGCCAAACTTGAAGAAACACGGATTTCCCGAGTGTTAGATCGAGTAACGAGCCATGATCATGAGTGCATCTGCTACGCATTGGGAATTTCTCCCAACTCTTGGCGGCCACGCTTCCGGGGTAGTCCGCCGCAGGACCTTACCGTAACACGCCAGGGCATGGCGCTCGATCGGATCACCCTTACCCGCTTCCGTAACCATCAGGCCAGCCGGCTCGAAGGGAGCGCCAAGCTCAACCTGCTGGTCGGAGAAAACGGAGCAGGAAAGACCAACGTTCTCGAAGCGCTCTCGCTTCTCGCGCCTGGGCGCGGCCTACGGAGAGCCAGCCTCGCGGAGCTGGCGCTGGGCGGAACCGGGCCGTTCGGGATCAACGCCGAGCTCGGCGAGAGAGGCGCGGCCGAAGGTGTGCGGCTCGGCACCGGCACGCTTGACGAACGTCCGGGGCGGCGGATCGTACAGGTGAACGGTGCGGAGACGAGCGCCATCGCTCTGGGGGAGTGGTTGGCAGCGGCATGGCTGACCCCGGCGATGGACCGCCTGTTCGCCGACAGCGCCAGTGTCCGGCGCCGGTACATGGACCGCCTGTCCTTGGCATTGGATCCTTCGCACGCCCGTCATGCCTCCCGGTACGAGGCCGCCTTGCGCGAGCGTAATCGGCTTTTGACGGAAGATCGGCTCGATCCGCAGTGGCTTGAATCACTCGAAGCTCAATTGGCGGAGGCAGGCGCGCTTCTGGCACAAGGCCGGGCCCGCACGGTCGAGCAGCTTGCCACCGCGCTGGGCGCCCTGCCCGAAGCGCCATTCGCCCGCCCGACGTTGGCCTACGAACCCGGTGGGCCGGTCGAAGCATCGACCTTGGCGGCGGAGTTGGCGCAGCAGCGACCGCGCGACCGAGCCGCGCAACGTACCCTGATCGGTCCGCACCGCGATGAACTAGCAGTGACGATGGCAGGCACCAGCATGCCGGCTGCCAACTGTTCGACGGGAGAGCAGAAGGCGATGCTTATCGCGATTACCCTCGCCCATGCCGAGCTGGCGGCAGCTGGCAGGCCGGGGGTGCTCCTGCTCGACGAAGTGGCAGCTCACCTTGATCCGATCCGCCGGACAGCCTTGTTCGAGCGGCTCCGGGTGGGCGGTGCCCAAGCCTGGCTCACCGGAACCGAGGTCGCGCCGTTTGCCGCGATCGAGAGCGAGGCCGCCGTATGGCGGGTCGTAGAAGGTTCGGTGGAGCGGCTCTAGTCCAGGCGCAACTCGCTGTTGGGTCAGTCGCTATCCGGCAGTGCGGCGGCGACATCCGCCGCGGTGGCGGCAACCAGCGCTTCAAGGCCTGCAGCCGTCGGATGAATGCGATCGTCCTGGATGAGGTTCGGCTTGTCGTAGACCGCTTCGAGGAAGAAGGGCACGAGCGCTGCGTCGTAATGACGCGCCAGTTCCGGATAGAGCCGGTCGAACTCGCGGACGAACGCCTCGCCCAGGTTTGGCGGCGCTCGCATGCCCATCAGCAGCACAGGGATGTCGCGTCGCTGCAGTTCGGCAAGGATAGCTTCGAGGTTTTCGCGTGTTTCGGCCGGGGAAACGCCGCGGAGCAAGTCGTTGCCGCCAAGCTCCACGATCACCAGGTCGGGCTTCTCCTCCAGGCTGTCGAGGACGAAGCCGATGCGCTGCCGTCCGGCAGCCGAGGTATCACCCGAAACGCCGGCATTGGTGACCTGCACGTTATGGCCGCGGCTGCGCAGAACCGCTTCGAGCTGCGCAGGATAGCTCTCTTGCTCCCCCACTCCATAGCCGGCGAACAGGCTGTCGCCGAATGCCAGGATACGGCGTTCCGGCCCTGCCACTTCCGCGGTAGCCACCGCTCGGGGCTCGCCCGCGGGGGGGGCATCAGGCGCCGCCGCGTCGTCACTTCCGCAGCCGGTCAGCCCTACCGCCGCCAACAAAACCCATCCCGCTGTGCGCATTGCCGCAACTCTCCTTGCCCGGCGGGCATCCCTATGCCATCCGGCCGTCGTGACAAGTGCCCCGACGACGAGTGCCGCCATCGAGGCACGCAACCTGCGGCTCACGCTGGGCGACGGTGCTGCAGCGGTCGAGATTTTGCGGGGGATCGACCTTACCGTTGCGACCGGCGAGACACTCGCACTGCTGGGTCCTTCGGGCTCAGGCAAAAGCTCGCTAATGTCAGTACTGTCGGGGTTGGAGCGCGCCAGCAGCGGATCGCTGACGGTGGCAGGTGCTGATTTCGAGCAGCTCGACGAGGACGCCCTGGCGCGAGCCCGCCGCGGACGCATCGGGATCGTCCTCCAAGCCTTCCATCTCCTACCGACAATGACTGCACAAGAGAACGTGGCAACGCCGCTGGAGCTTGCCGCGGAAGCCGATGTCTGGCCCCGCGCGGCCGCAGAGTTGGAGGCGGTTGGGCTGGGACACCGCCTATCCCATTATCCGGCGCAGCTATCCGGCGGCGAGCAGCAGCGCGTCGCAATCGCCCGAGCCACCGCGGCGCGCCCGGCGCTGATCTTCGCCGATGAGCCAACCGGCAATCTGGATGCGCAAACCGGCGGCGGGATTGTGGAATTGCTCTTCGCCCGGCGCGCCGAGACCGGAGCGACGCTGGTCATCATCACGCATGACGAAGCCTTGGCCGATCAGTGCGACCGCGTGGTGACGCTGGCGGATGGCCGCATAGTTTCCGATACCGCCGCAGCACAGGTGGCATGACCGCCCTTAGTTGGACTGTCGCCTGGCGCATTGCCCGGCGCGATCTGCATCGCCGTTTCCGCGGTTTGAGGCTCCTGCTGGTCTGCCTGTTCCTGGGAGTCGGTGCTCTCGCCGCGATCGGCACGTTGACCGGAGCGATCCGCGGAGAACTCGCCGCGCAGGGGCGTGAGATCCTCGGCGGCGATATCGAGGTGGAAGTTTGGCAGCGCCCGCTGAATGACTCGGAAATGGCGCTGCTCGATACCTACGGACAAGTCTCACAGGGTTTGCGGATGCAGGCCATGGCGAGCGCCGGAGAAGCGGCGACGCCGATCGAGCTCAAGGCGGTGGACAGCTCTTGGCCTATGTACGGCACTCTGACGCTCGCCGACGGGCGCGAGGCTGGAGCTCCGTCGCCTGGACATGCCTGGCTGGCGGAAGGAGCGGCCGAGCGGCTGGGGATCGGGCCCGGTGACCGGTTCCGCGTCGGCTCCGTGGACCTACGGGTCGGCGGGATCATTGCGAGCGAGCCCGATCGGCTAAGCGAAGGATTCCAGCTCGGGCAAACGGTGATCGTGCCGCTGGAGGTCCCAGGACTGGCCGGACTCACCGCGCCTGGAGCGATGTACCAGTCGAAGACCAGGGTTCGCTTCTCCGATGCTGACGATCCGACGGAAGTCCAAGAAGCGATCGAAGCCCGCTTTCCCGAAGCCGGGTTCGATATTCGCACGCGGGACCGGGCATCTCCGGGGGCCGAACGGTTTGTGGGTCGGATGGGCGAATTTCTGACCTTGGTCGGTCTCGCTGCACTCGCCATCGCCGGTATCGGTATCGGCGGCGGGGTTGCGTCTTATCTGGAGGCCCGCCGCGGCAGCATCGCCACTCTCAAGATTCTTGGTGCCACCAGTGCGGACATCGTGCGCATTTACGCCCTCCAGATCGGCGCAGCCGCCCTGGCCGGTTCGATCGCCGGGCTCCTAGCCGGTGTCCTGGTGACGCCGCTTCTCGCACAGGCACTCGGCGACTTGCTACCGGTGCGCCCGGGCCTCGTGTTCGATGCCGGCGCGCTGCTGCGCGCAGCATTGTTCGGCATGCTGGTGGCGCTGGTCTTCGCCGCGCCGCCGCTGATGCGAGCCCAGCGCTATCCGGCGATGGCGTTGATGCGTTCGCGGGTGGCTCCACTTTCCGGAGCATGGGGCGGCGCAGCCCGGCCCGTGGCCCTTGGCCTCACCGGTATCGCGGCCTTGGCCCTGATCGGCTCGCCGCAACCCGGACTGAGCGCCCTGTTCCTCAGTGGGGCGGCCCTGCTGCTCCTGATTCTAGGGGCGCTCGGCAAGGCGATCCACGCCGTCGCGGCGCGCTGGCCTCGTCCCGCCCATCCGATTGCGCGCGCCGCACTCGCCAACCTTCATCGCCCCGGCGCCGCGACCGGATCGCTGGTGACGGCACTCGGCTTCGGATTGGCCGCGTTCGTCCTGCTTGCAGCGGTGCAGACCAGCCTCGAGCGCAACATCATGCGCAGCGTCCCGCAGCAAGCTCCGGACTACTTCGTGCTCGACATCCCCCGCGATCGTCTTGCTGAATTCGAGAACGCGGTGCGAGGTCACGCACCCGGCGCCGACATCGATGTCGTGCCGACACTACGCGGAGCCGTCCTGGCCTACGGACCCGCCGAGAACCTGACGGTCGTGAGCGAACTCGAAGAGCTCCCGGAAGGGGCCTGGGCGCTGCGCGGCGAACGGGGCCTGACGTATTCAGAGCGCTTGCCGGACGGCAACTCGGTGGTTTCCGGCGAATGGTGGCCCGAAGGCTACGCCGGCGAGCCGCTGGTCTCGGTGGATGTGGAGCTGGCTCGGGCGGCAGGGCTTAACATCGGCGACAATATCACTGTCGGCCTGCTGGGCGTCGAGCGGACCGCGAAAATCGCCAATTTCCGCCGCATCGACTGGGAGAGCATGGGCTTCAACTACGTGTTCGTGTTCACACCCAACGCGCTCGCAGACGCACCTCACAACCTCGCTGCGACGGTGTCGCTGCCCGAAGGCACCGCGGCGGGAGGGCTGCTGCGCGATCTGGTGCGCGACTTCCCCTCGAGCTCGGTGATCGAAGTCGGCCCCCTCCTGACCCAGGCGCGCGAGATTCTCGGGCAAGTGTCGCTGGCCATTCTCTCGGCTGCCGGAGTGGCCGTCCTGGCAGGCATAGCGGTACTGCTGGGCGCGATCGCGGCCGCCCGCGCCGCGCGCCTGTACGACACCGTGATCCTGCGCGTGCTGGGCGCAAGCACGCGCCAACTGCTGACCATGCAGCTTGTCGAATTCGGAATCTTAGCGCTGATACTGGCCCTGGTTGCGCTGGGCCTGGGGAGCGGCCTGGCGTGGCTGGTCGTCGTGCAGCTGTTCGAATTCGAATGGATGCCCGACTGGCCGCGAGTCCTGGCTGTGCTGGCGGCGGGGATCATGCTCGTTCTCGCCTTCTCCCTCGCAGCGTCGCTGCCCCTGCTGCGCGCACGGCCGGCGCAAACCTTGCGGACGCTATAGCGCTGCAGCCTTTTCCTTTCAGAGCGTGGGCGCTAGGGCACTCAGGCACTTGATTTCGCGCCTTACCAAAAGTTACAAAATTCCTTGCGATTTTGTAATAATCCAACTTAAGCTGACTTGAGCCAAGCTTAGGACGAAGAACATGGTCGACACCCCCGCCCTCGATTTTGCCCGTATCCCTCACCCTGCCCCGGTTCCGGGTGCGAGCCGGCAGCAGGCCATCACCGACCCGGGCTTCGGGACGCTGTTCACTGATCACATGGTCTCGATCGACTGGGCTGAGGACAAAGGCTGGCACAATGCGACGCTGGGACCCAGGCAGCCGATCACTCTCGATCCGGCAGCGGCCGTGCTGCACTATGCCCAGGAGATCTTCGAGGGCTTGAAGGCCTATCGGCTCGACGACGGCACGATGGCATTGTTCCGCCCGCACGAAAACGCCAAGCGCTTCAACCAGTCAGCCCGGCGCATGGCGATGCCGGAGTTGCCGGAAGACGCCTTCGTCGAAGCCGTCCGCCAACTGGCACTGGCCGATCGCGACTGGTTCCCGACGGTCGAAGGAGGGTCGCTGTACATGCGCCCCTTCATGTTCGCGAGCGAGGCCTTCCTCGGCGTCCGGCCGGCGAAGCACTACAAGTTCCTCGTGATCTGCAGCCCCGCCGGAAACTACTTCAAGTCCGGCGTGCCGGCGGTCTCGATCTGGGTTTCCGGCGCCTACACGCGCGCTGCCCCGGGCGGCACCGGAGCAGCCAAATGCGGCGGCAATTACGCGGCCAGCCTGGTGCCGCAGGCCGAGGCGATCGCGCGCGGGCATGACCAGGTCGTGTTCCTCGACGCCGCGGAACACAAGTGGGTCGAAGAGTTAGGCGGAATGAACGTGTTCTTCGTGTTCGACGACGGCCGGATCGTCACACCGCCGCTGACCGGAACCATCTTGCCCGGAATCACCCGCGACAGCCTGCTGACACTGGCGCGCGAGGAAGGTCTGGATGTGCGCGAGGAGCGCTACAGCCTTGAACAGTGGCGCGCGGATGCCACGAGCGGCAAGCTGGTCGAATGCTTCGCTTGCGGCACCGCGGCGGTAGTCACCCCCATCGGCCGTGTCGCCGGAGAGGACGGTGAGTTCAGAATCGGTAGCGGCGGCCCCGGCCAATTGACGAACTCACTGCGCGCCAAGCTGGTCGCCATCCAGCGCGGCAACGCCGAGGACCGGCACGGCTGGGTAACCCGGCTCGACTGAACGCCGTTCGCGACCGGCGAGGCCAAAGCCGCGCCCGCTTCGGCGGGCCCACCTTCAATAGTTTCCGGGAAATTCCATGCTGCAATTCTTCCGCATCGTCGCCCTGATCGAAGGCGTGACCACGCTCGCGCTGTTCCTGGTTGCGATGCCGTTCAAGTACTGGCTCGGCAATGCCGCGCTGGTGCCCCCTGTCGGGATGACGCATGGCGTGGCTTGGCTGGCCTATCTGCTGGCGATGGTGGTTTGCCTACCCAGTAAGGGATTCACCGGCTGGGAGTGGTTCCGCACGTTCGTGGCATCGCTATTCCCGTTCGGCACGTTCCTCAACGACGGCCTGATCAAGCGCAAGGCGGCTCTGCTGGACGACCAGGCGGTCGCCGCGAACTGATCGCGCGGTCAGGCAGCCGAGCCGTCCCGTTCTGCCACGAACGCCGGCTTCTCGCTCAGAAACAGCCTGATGTGATCGAGCATCGCGGGTTGAAGCGGCTGGAGAAAGCGCACTCCGTGGGTCTCCCCGATGCGCCAACGCACTTTAGCCGCGATCACGCCTGAGCGCCCGAAGGTGAGCGTGATCGGCGTCCCCATCACCAGACGTCGGAAAGGCGAGACGAACCGGCACCCGCTTGCCGAGAGATTGGTGACGTGTACCGCCTGCTCGACAACTTTGCCGATGCGCGCGTCGGCGTCGACCGCGATCGCGTACCGCGGCGAACGCCAAATCCCCCCAGTCATACTCGGTCCCCCCAAGTCAACGCGGAGACCTGCATCGCACGAATTGGTTAAGCTTGAATGAGTGGGGGCCCTTAGCGACGGCCCGGCCGAAACGGCTGGTCCGCTCCTCAGGCCACTGGTTCGCGTACCGCTTGCAGCACGAGATCGCTGGCGCGCTCGCCGATCATGATCGCTGTGGCGTTGGTGTTACCCTGCGGAATGGTCGGCATGATCGAAGCGTCGGCGACCCACAGGCCCGTGACCCCGTGCAACCTGCAGTCAGGCCCGACCACCGCCATCGGATCGGCAGCTGCGCCCATCTTGGCCGTGCCCACCGGATGGAACATCGGAATCGTTGCGGCCCCGACGTAGCCGCGCAGCGCTTCACGCGTGTCAGCGGCGGCTCCGGGCCGGATCTCCGCCGTCACGTGTTCCGCGATAGGGGACTGCCCCATGATCCTGCGGGCAATTTCGAGCCCTTCGACCAATTGCGCAGCATCGTCCTCGTCGCCGAGCAAGCGGTACTCGATCTTCGGGGGCGCAGAAGGATCGGCCGAGCCCAGCGAGATGCGGCCGCGCGACTTTGGCCGCATCAGTGCCACGAAAGTGCTGACCGCGGCGTCCTTGGCCAAGGCAAGGTTGCCTTTCGGCGTGATCTCGAACGCAAAGGCGCTGAAGGCGAGCTGCAGGTTCGGCGCGGGCAGGGCTTTGCGGCTGCTGACGAAAGCCTGAGCGTGGCCAATCCCCGTGGTGAGCGCCCCCGAGCGGGCGAAAGCAAACGACAGCAACTGCTTGAGGCCGGCCAGTCCGCTTGCCTCATTGTTGAGCGTATGTGCCGAGACGGCATTCACCAAATGACAGCCGGGATGTTCCTGCAGGTTCTGCCCCACGCCCGGAGAGTCGCGGACTACGGAAATCCCGTGCTGTTGCAGGTGCGCGGCCGGACCGATTCCGGAAAGCATCAAGAGCCGCGGCGTATTGAGCGCGCCGGCACTCAGCACCACGCCCTGCCGCGAAGTAAGAGTCCGGACTTCGCCCCCGCGGCGTATCGTCACGCCGGTTGCTCGGCCGTCCGACACTTCGACCTTCAGCACCTGAGCTTCGAGGACGATTTCGAGGCCAGGCGGCCCGTGGCGGAGATAGCCATGGGCAGTGGAGCAGCGCAGCCCCTGCCGCTGCGACAGCTGGATCCGGTCGACACCTTCCGCCACCTTGCCATTGAGGTCGCGCGAGCGCGGTATACCCGCCTGCTGCGCCGCCTCGATCCAGTCATCGGTGATTTCGTAGCGCGAGCGAACTTCCGAGACATGAATCGGCCCGCCCTGACCGCGCCAGGCATCGGCGCCGCGCTCGTTGTGCTCCATACGGCGGAAGTAGGGTAGCACGCTGGCATAATCCCAGCCGGTGGCGCCGAGCTCAGCCCAGTGGTCGTAGTCCCACTTGTGACCGCGGATGAACATCATCCCGTTGATCGCGCTGCTGCCGCCCAGCCGCTTGCCGGCCGGCCACACGTCCGGTCGGCCGCCGACCGAGGGATCGGGCTCGGCCGAATAGCACCAATCGAAGTCGGGCTTTTGAACGATGCCGCTCATCAAGGCGGGTACCGAGACGCGCAAGTCCCGGTGGCTCTTGCCCGCTTCGACGAGCAGGACGCGCAGGCCCACCTCGGCGAGCCGCGAAGCACACGCGAGGCCAGCGGAGCCGCCGCCGACGACGATCAGATCAGGCTCTGCCATGATGCACCCTTCCCTCGGCCGTGGGCGGCCCATTCGCGCCTTCGCCCATGTTGCTGCCGATTGGCAAGGCGGGAGATGCGGGACTCCGGTCCTTTGCCGTGCGGGCGGGAACGAGGACCCTTCCCGCGCGCTGATGGGGCAATGGCTTCACAAAGCGGAGAATCCAAATGTCATTCCTGGACAAACTCGTCGCCGCCGTCACCCCACCCGAAAGCGAAGAAGATCGCGCCGAGGCGCGCGCCAAAGCCGAACAGCTCAGCCATGGACATGGCTGGTTCGCCATGGTTCTCGACCATCACCGGCAGATCGAAAGCGCGATCGAGCGCGCCCGCACCGGCACCGACGCCGCTGCACGCAAGCAGGCGCTGAAGGAAATGGCCACCGTCCTGAACGGTCACTCGCTGGCCGAGGAGACGGTGCTCTACCCGGCCCTCGTCGAGCACCACGAGAAAGGCGCCGCCGGAATGAGTTTCGAGGAGCACTCGATGACCAAAGTGCAGATGCACGAGCTCGAGCATCTCGACCCGATGAGCCAGGACTGGCTCGACAAGCTCGAGCACATACGCGGCGCGCTGCTGCACCACATGTATATGGAAGAAGGCAGCCGGTTCGCGGATCTGGCTGAAAAAGCGGGCGCCGAGAGCGAGATGCTTACGCAGCGCTTCGCCGAGGAGTACGAGCGCTACGCCGGCGGGAACCGTATGGCGGAGCCGATCTCGCAATTGGCCTGACCCCAATCACCGCACCGCCGGGACCGAACTTATCGTTCCCGGCGGCGACCGGTCTTCAACTTGGCGAGTCCGGCCCACTGGCGGCGAACTGTCGTTTGACCCTTGCCGGAAAGCCTGCAACCTAATCGCGCGATCGGCGTTAGGCTTCGGCGTCAAAGGTTGGGGGCGGTTATTCCAATACTAAAGCTTGAGGCTGACCTGATCGCAGCGCGTAATGCGCTGCGCGAAAGCGACGCCCGGTTCAACACGCTCGCCGACGCGCTACCCCACATGGTGTGGTCGACGCTGCCGGACGGGGATCATGATTACTTCAACGCGCGTTGGTATGACTTCACTGGCGTCGTCCCGGGCACGACGGACGGCGCCGATTGGGAGTCCGCATTCCATCCGGCCGACCGTGATCGCGCTTGGGAGCGGTGGCGGCGAAGCCTGGCGACCGGCGAACCCTACGAGATCGAATATCGCCTCCGCCATAGCAGCGGCGAGTACAGGTGGGTCCTCGGCCGGGCGACGCCCATGCGTGACCTCGATGGCCGGATCGTCCGCTGGATCGGCACATGCACCGACATACACGACGCCAAACGCCAGTCCGAGCAGATCGAGATCCTCAGCCGCGAGCTGAGCCATCGAATCAAGAACATCTTCGCGGTGATCGGCAGCCTGATCAGCCTTTCGGCCCGGCAGGCGCCCGATCATAAGCCGTTCGCCGCCAAAATCCGCCAACGCATCGCGGCGCTAGCCCGCGCCCATGAGTTCGTCCGCCCGCATAGCGAACAGTCGCGTCAGGTCGGGCGTGCCGTAACCCTGCACGCGTTGATCGAGGAGATCCTTTCGCCATATCCTGCCTACGAAGCTGGGAAGATCGTCATCTCGGGTGAGGATGTCGGCGTCGACGATCGCAGCGCCACGCCCTTGGCACTGCTGATTCATGAGCTGGCGACGAATGCCACCAAGTACGGCGCGCTCAACACCGGTGTCGGGCAGGTCAAGCTGACGACGGCCGTGCACGACGAGCACCTGGTTCTGACCTGGAGCGAAAGCGGCGGGCCGCGCATCGCCGGTACCCCCGAGAACTCGGGCTTTGGCACCGTGCTGAGCGAGCTCAGCATCGAAGGGCAGCTCGGCGGCCGGTTAATTCGGGAATGGTTGCCTGAAGGGCTGAAGCTCTCCGCTCATGTGCCCTGCGTTAATCTGCGCCGGCAAGCGACTGCGGCGGAAGCTTTAGCCGAGTAGGCGCAGGTATGGCGGCGCCTCGGCCGCCTGACCTCCGCGCACGGCCAGGGCATAAGTCACGGCGGACCGGACCATGTCCTCGTCGGTCGGCTTGGTGATCACCCCGACGGCGCCGGCTATGCCGTGACCGAGCTGGCGCGGATTGGCCGTCACGAACAGCACAGTCACTCCCCGTGCGCCGAGCGTCTCACCGATTTGCGGCCCCGTCAGCCCATCGCGCAAGTTCAGATCGACCAGCGCCAGGTCCAGCGCTTCGTCGAAAAAGCCCCGCGCCTCGGTCAAGTCCGGAGCGATACCCGCGACCTCGTAGCCCAAGTCGGTGAGAATGGATTCCAGCTCCATAGCCACAAGTATTTCGTCTTCGACAATGAGAATCCGGGCGTTCATGTCAGGAGCGGTTTATAACTTAGGTGTGTGAATAGGATTAACCGAACGGGTCCGGCGGAATTATGTTCCATTGGCCGCGAAGGCAAGGCCGGATGGTTCGCGCCGCTCATCCCAAGCCCCGCATCAGCGTCTTGGCGCGCGGGCTCTTGTCCAGCAGCCGGATCAGTGCGCGCTCGTAGCGGCTGAGCCATTTTCCGGTGCGCGGCAGTTTGAGCCGCGCCCGCCACTTCTGCTGCCGCTCGACGAGGCCGATCACCGCCGGGTGGATGTAGCTCTTGCGTGCCATGGCCGGCGTATTGCCGAGGTGCGCGCCGACTTCGCCGGTCAACTCCTTGAGCGTCAGCGGGCGTTCCGCTTCGGCCAGGAGTTGCAGGGCGAGCACGCTGGCATGCCAGGTGCGGAAGTTCTTGGCGGTGAACCCCGCCCCCATCGTCTCGCACAAATAGGCGTTGACGTCGTGCGAGCCAACCGGGTGCGGGAGGCCGTCCTCGTCGAGATACTGGAACAAGTGCTGACCCGGGAGATCCTGCACCTTGCGGACGAAAGTGGCGAGGCTGCGGTCGTTGATCGTCGCTTCGCGAAGCTGCCCGCTCTTCGCCTTGAAGCGCAGCTTCAGCTTGCCGGCGGAGACTTTGGCGTGACGGCGGCGCAGCGTGGTTGCGCCGAAACTCTTGTTGGCCTTGGCGTAGCTCTCGTTGCCCACGCGGATCGCGCCGAGATCGAGCAGCCGCACCACGCTGGCGATCGCTCTTTCGCGCGTGAGCCCGCGACGGGCGAGATCCTTGGCCACACGCTGGCGCACTTTCGGCAGGCGGCGGCCGAACTCGGCGCAGCCGTCGAACTTCTCGGCCTCCTGGCGGCTGCGGAAATCGGGGTTGTAGCGGTACTGCTTGCGCCCGCGCGCATCGATGCCGGTGGCCAGGATGTGCCCGCAAGCGCTGGGACAGAACCAAGCGTCGGTGTAGGCCGGAGGGAGCGCGATGCGGTTCAGCCGGTCGATCTCGTCGCGATCGGTGATGCGGTTGCCGTCGGGATCGAAGTAGGCCCAACCGTGCCGCATCTTCTTGCGGGTTATCCCCGGCCCGCGGTCGTCGACGAATTCGAGAGCGGACGCGGTGCTGGCCATTCGGGCCTGTCAACGGCCGCCGCCGGCTTGCGGTTCCGAAGCACCGCCGCCATCTAGCCCGAGCCATAGCTTTCGCAGGAGCCGAACGATGTCCGACGTCTACACCCCGCCCGAAGTCTGGGAATACGACCCCGCGAACGGCGGCCAGTTCGCCGGCCTCAACCGCCCGACCGCCGGCGCCCGCGAAGAGAAGACGCTGCCGGTGGGCGAGCATCCGTTCCAGCTCTACTCGCTCGGCACGCCCAACGGCGTCAAGGCGACGATCATGTTCGAGGAACTGCTGGAGGCCGGCTTCGCCGAGGCCGAATACGACGCCTGGCAGATCAAGATCTTCGCTGGCGACCAGTTCTGGTCGGGCTTCGTCGACGTCAATCCGAACAGCAAGATCCCGGCGCTGCTCGACCGCTCGGGGCCGGAGCCGTTCCGGGTGTTCGAGAGCGGCGCGATCCTGCTGCACCTGGCCGAGAAGTTCGACTACCTGCTGCCGAAGGCCAACCCGGCGCGCGCCGAGACGCTGTCCTGGCTGATGTGGCAGATGGGCAGTGCGCCGTTCATCGGGGGCGGCTTCGGGCATTTCTACGTCTATGCGCCCGAGCGCTACAAGTACCCGATCGACCGCTACGCGATGGAAACCAAGCGGCTCTACGACGTCGCCGACCGGCAGCTGGCCCGCAGCGAATACCTTGCCGGGAACGACTACACGATCGCCGACATCGCCGCCTACACCTGGCTCGGCAACCTCTACCACGGCGCCTATAATGGCTCGGACAAGTTCCTGAGCCTGGACGAGTACGAGAACGTCGGCCGCTGGGTGAAGGCGATCGATGCGCGCCCGGGCGCGATCCGCGGCCGCCTTGTCAACACGCAGGCGATGCCGGAACGCCACTCGGCCGCAGACTTCGACAAGGTCGAGGACAGGAGCCTGCTCGATCCGGTTCGCAAGCGCGCCGACGTGTAACCGGAGGGGCTCGCACGGAGCCAATCGGCGCGCGGCGCATTGATCTCGTGAAAGCCGAGGCCCGCCCGCGCGGCTCTCTCGGCCCTTTGGGGCCGACCGCAGCAAGGAGATCATCATGGACCAGACGACCCGCGATACCGTGCGTGATCTGCACCAGCCCCTGATCCTGGCGAGCCGCGTCATCGGCACGCCCGTCTACGACCGCTCGAACGAAAAGCTCGGGCAAGTCGACGACCTTTCGATCGAGAAGACGAGCGGCAAGACCGTCTACGCCATCATCGCCTCCGGCGGCTTTCTGGGCTTGGGCGAGAAACTTCGCCCGGTGCCTTGGGCACTGCTCGATTACGACGTCGAGCTGCAGGGCTATCGGCTGCCTTTCGAGGCCGCCGCGATCATGGACGCACCAAGCTACGATCTGTCCGAAATCCGCCAGCTCGGCGGCCCCGACCATCGCACTTATGGCAACGCCATCTACGGCCATTACGGCGTCTATGGAGCGGTTCCGTACTGGTGATTGGCGGCGGCTCGGGGTCAGCTTAACGCCATGCCCGTTCGGCGCTGCTCGGCAAATTCACGCCTTCCCTTCCCCGGCGCGGCCGCTATATCGGCGCGCGTTGCTGGGGCGTAGCCAAGCGGTAAGGCAGCGGTTTTTGGTACCGCCATGCGCAGGTTCGAATCCTGCCGCCCCAGCCA
>CAYTPY010000019.1:0-1669 GCA_964439725.1 uncultured Erythrobacter sp.
CGTCGAGCCGTTGGAATCAACCAGCATTCACCTGATCATGATCGGCGTCACCCGGCTGATGCAGCTATTCCCGTTCAGCGGCGTGAACGAGACACTGGTGCAGCGCTTCAACGACTTATCCCAACGCGAGCTAGAAGGCATCCGCGACTTCGTGATGCTCCACTACCGCCTCAACGAGCGCGAGGAGGATTTCTGGCGGCGCTGCCGCGAGATGGATATTCCGAACTCGCTTTCGGAACGCATCGAGCTCTTCCGCGAGAACGCGCTCGCTTATCAAGCCCCCGACGAGTTGTTCCGGCTCGACTCATGGGTCCAGGTCATGCTCGGCCAGCGCCTTGAGCCGCGGGCCTACCACCACTTCGCCAAGATGATGCGCCCGGAGCAGCTCCGCGATGCTCTCGGCAACATCAAAGGGAACATCGATCAGGCCGTCGCGAAGCTGCCCGAGCATCAGGCGTTCCTTAACAGCTTTGAGACGATAGACGGGTGACTTTGCCTGGCAGTCGAAGCCAACTGCAGGTGCCGATCACCTCTCCAGGTACTGTCTAACCTGAGCCGCTAACTGCATCGGGTCGAACGGTTTCGGAATTACTCCCGCGGCGCCAAGCGTCATCAGCTTCACCGCATCCCCGTCTGCAGCCCGAGCGGTAATGAAGACGATTGGCATGTCGCCTTCGGGAAGCTCTCTAATACGCTGCAGGGTTGTCGGACCATCCATCGCTGGCATCATAACGTCCAGTAGTACGAGATCGGGTCGGTGCGCCTGCACCTCGTCCACCGCCTCGGCGCCCGATGCGCAGCAGCGCACTTCGAAGTCGGAGTCCAACTCCAGGCTCATCTGCGCCACTTCGCGCAGGTCTGCCTCATCGTCTACGTAGAGCAGCCGCCAGGTCATGCAACGCACTGTACTGATTGGCGGGGCTGCTTAGTCGCGATCCTCAGCAGCGAGAGGGAAGTCGACATGAAACGTGGCTCCTTTCGGCAAGGTGGGTTCAAAAATGATCGAGCCGCCGAGTTGCTCGACGATGCTCTTCGTGATGACCAGCCCTAGGCCGGTGCCGGCTTGAACGCGGCTGGAGGAGGCATCGTGCTGCCTGAAGCGCTGGAACAGCTGACTTCGGAAATCTTCGGCGACACCGATGCCGTGATCGATCACACTGAGTCGGGCATTCTCGCGATCCCGGGTCAGCCGCACGGTCACTTGTTCTTCCGGCGGTGAGAACTTCGCCGCGTTGGAAAGCAGGTTGGCGAGCACTTGCAGCAAGCGATTGCGATCGGCGGTAACGATCACCGGTGATGCGGGCACGTCTTCGTTCAAAGTCACGCCCGATGCTACAGCAAAGGGCTGGTTCTGCTCCACGCTGCAATGAACTAGTTCCACCAAATCGACCGGCTCAAGGTGGTACTCGACATGGCCAGACTGCAGCTTGTCGACATCGAGCAGGTCGTTAACCAAAGCCGTCAGCCGCTCGCTGTTGCGCTGGGCAATCTGCACCAATCGAGCGGCCTTTTCGGGCAGTGGGCCCGCCGCACCTGCGCAGACTATGCCGAGGGCGCCGGCGATCGCAGTCAGGGGGGTGCGCAGTTCATGGCTCACCGTTGAGACAAGCTCATCCTTGAGCCGAGCCGCCTGGCGCTCGTCAGTAATATCTCGCGATACGAGGAGTTG
>CAYTPY010000019.1:1769-4144 GCA_964439725.1 uncultured Erythrobacter sp.
AGCGCGAGAACCTCTCTCTCCTGCTTTATGGACGCCGCTGAAAGCACCCGCTCGGTGACGTCGTTGGAGATCGACAAGGCAGCGACCACTTTGTCCGGGTCGTCGTAATCGTAAATGGGAGTGTAGCTGAAGTCGAAGTAGCGAGGCTCGTGCCCCGGGGGGCCCTGGACTTCGGCGCTGGTCCGAACGAAGGACTCCTTGAACGCGCGCTCCACCAGAGGTGCAAAGTTGGCCCAAAGGGGCCCTGACACCTCCTCGATCGGCCGGCCGAGGTTAGACAGCGAGACATCCTCCCAGAGGGCATGATACGGCGCATTGAAAATGAAGGCAGCCTCATCCCCCCAGAGCAGGAACATGGGTTGTTCGGAGCAGAGTAGGACATCGCAGAGAAAGTTGAGCTGCTTCGGCCAGGTTTCCCTCGGACCCAGGGGAGTGCTGGCCCAGTCGTAGGCTTCAAACGTCTTTCGATCCAACATTCGGGGCCGTCATCCTGATTACTGTGATTCACCTATCAACGCATACTGTCAGCTTCGGTGTCAGCCGCTGGTTCCAGGGACCTCCGCATCATGAAGAGCTTGTAGAAGAGCACCAAGAGCCGGCTCCAGCGCTTCTTGATCGCCGCGCTCTATGCTCAGCTCGAGCGCTCGTGCGGCCGCACCTATTTCGGCAAATCCAAACATGCCCGCACGCCCTGCTAAGCTGTGTGCGATTTGGCCCAGCGCCGCTTCATCGCGCGCTATCCAAGCGTCGCGCAGGGCGAGGTTTCGCTCCCGGCACGTATGCAAGAACTGCAGCCTGAGGGCCGCCATCTTCCGTTCGAAATCGTTCACTCTCAGCCGCCAGTTGGTTAACAAGACCGGGAACGGAGCGCTGCTCCAAGGGTATCTGACAAACGGGAACGAAAGGATTGGGGTCCCCTGAATGACGAAAGTCCTGGTCGCGGATGACGACCCACTTACCTTGGCGGGGATAGAACTCCTGCTCGCCAACTCGATTTTCAAGGTTGTCGCAACCGCGCAGTCGGGCAAGGAAGTTCTGGGGAGTTTCGCCGCCGCCCGGCCCGATGTGCTGGTGCTCGATATCCGCATGCCCGAACGGAGCGGGCTCGACATTCTTCGCACGCTGCGCGGGCGGGGCGACAATCGGCCGATCGTCCTCCTGACGGGGAGCATCAATGACCAGGATGCTCAGGAGGCGATGGACCTCGGCGTCAACGGGCTCGTCATCAAGGCCAATGCGCCTCGCGACCTCCTTATCTGCCTTGAGTCGGTGCGACAGGGCCGCCGATGGTTCGACCAAGAAGTCATGCAGCGGGCAATGGAGCGGGTGGGCGCACCTGAGGATAAGGGCCCTCTGGACTCGCTAACCCCGCGTGAGCGCGGGATCGCGCTACTCGTGCAGAGGGGGCTTCGGAACAAGGAGGTTGCCGAGGAGCTTGGGCTGAGCGAAGGAACGGTGAAAGTTCACCTCCATAAGATATTCGAAAAGCTGGGGGTGCGCAGCCGGACCGAGCTCATCCTCATGGCTTCCGACAGGGCCGCGGACTGATCCGGCTATAGCCAAGGATATAGTTTAGCTAAACGCCCGTTAACTGTCTTCTCACCGCCCGATGAATGGTGGCGAGAGGCCAAGAGCGTCATCTCCATCAGCGTACCGGTGGGCTCGTCCCACGCACGCAGTGGACCTCGATGACCTCTATACGGCTTCTTTTTCTGGCACTTGCCGCGATCATCGGGACGGTCGCCGCGACGGCGCATGCTCAGGTCACCGCCTATGCTGCCGGTCAAGGAGCGATCAATCGTATCGAGGTCGGCATCGATGTCCGTGCGTCGGTCCGCGACCGCTGCGGTTTTGCCGAAGGCGGGGCTCCTTCGGGAACGGTGAACCAGACCGATTTTGACGTCGCAGGTATCAGCAAAGATTTTGCGATCCGGCTGAACTGCAGCAGCGCATCCCGCGTTGCCGTTCGGTCTCAAAATGGCGCGCTTAGCCACGGCACGAGCGTGCCGGGCTATGTTTCCCGCGCGCCCTATAGCGTCCAACTGCGCCTCGCGGGCGACGACGGCACTATCTCAACTGCCAGCTGCAATGCGGCGGACCTGACTGGAACCGGTTCCTGCGCGTTCGCGGGAACTGCGAGCCAGACCACGGGGCTGCGGCTGGCCGCCGCTTCGACTAAGGACAACGGTTCCTACCTTCGAGTGAGTGCGCCGGCTTACACCGGCACGCAGCCTCTGCTCGCCGGCGACTACTCGGACACCTTGACCGTCACGGTGAGTATTGCCCCATAGCGAAGTAATTTGTTTACGAACTAAACCGGGAACTTGTTTACGAATGAAGCCGTACTCGATGACAGATGCGGAGCCCCCCGGCCT
>CAYTPY010000019.1:4244-7817 GCA_964439725.1 uncultured Erythrobacter sp.
CCTTACCGGGAACGGCTGCGGCGCAAGTTCAGTATTCCGCTTTTTGCGGCGTCACGGGTGACGCTACGGCGCCGGTCTCGGTTACCTACGACCCCTTTTCGCCCCGTGGTCTATCTGAGGCGACGATTCCGCTTATCCTGCAGCGCACGCGCAACTTGGTCGGCGGTCGAACCAACAACGTGAGCCTCATCCTCACGGCACCAGCGGACACACCGCCGTTGACGATTACCTACCGGGGCCAGAACGTGCTGTACCGCGAAGGTGCGACAGCGGGACGCCCGCGGGGGCTGGGAGGCCACTCGCCCGGCGAAATTCGGTTTCAATTCGGCGGATTGTTTTCAACCGACTTATCGTCTCCGCTGGATTTGCGCGTTTCCGTCCCGCCCGGAACCGACCTTTCGGCCGGCGAGCCGATCTATCTCGACATGATTTACATCTGCGACGCCGATGGGGCCATGTTGCCTATTCTTCTGCCGACACGTCTCAGCCGGGCTGTACGTCTCGACGTCAATGTCGTCAGCGCTTTGCAAGCCTATTATGCCGGGTCGGCTTTGGACTTCGGCGAGATCGGAGACATCACCACTCAGCAGGTCCAGGCCGATCCAGACCGCTACACTACGGCAGCGACCAACTCGTTGCGGGTCCGCAGCTCCGGACCCTTCCAAGTCCAGGTTCGATCTCAGAACGACTTCCGCCTGACCTACCCCGGTGGCAATACCGGGATTCCTGCCCAAACTATCCGGTACACCGTGCGTTTTCTTGGGCAGGACATCGCCTCGAACGGTGCTTTCGGCTCTCGGATCTGCGAGCGCGCTGGTGTGGGCGGAGCGGGGGGGATGTTACCGATCCAGGCCCGTTTGACCGAAGGTGGTGCGGGAAAAACGCCGTCGCCGAACTACGCCGATAGAGTGACTGTGACGTTCACGCCGATCGTCACCGCATCGGCGGCGCAAACCTGCGCCGGGCTCTGATCCGCCACTATACCATTGGACATATGCGGTCTTAGCCGCGCGTTAGCCAGCTTTTCGCCGGTGGCCAAATGTTAGGAGCGATCGGCTCCCTGTATCTCGGGTTCATCAGAACCGCCCACGGGCAACTGGAGAACTGAGATGAAAAAGACCCTTTCAAGCGCGCTCCTCGTCGCCGCTGCCTTCGCAGCTCTGCCGGCAGCCGCGCAAACCGGCCCCGCGGCCGGAACCGTGCAGGTTAACGGCACCGTTGCGGCCAAGTGTTACGCTCTGCAGCCGATCGCGGGCACGATCTCCCTTGGCGAACTGGCCAAAGATGACGGCACCATTGACGAAGCATTTTCGAAAGCCACTGGCGGGAAGAGCACCATGTTCACGGTCCGCTGCAATGGGTCGAATCCGCTCCTCTCGGTGCGCGCGCTTCCGCTGGTAAACAATGCGGTGACCGAGACCGCCAACGGTTACACGAACAAGGTCCACTATACGGCGACGCTCGATGCAACTCGCGCTCAAGGAGGCAAGACCAGCGTTGCGGCGCCGTCACGCGAAACCGCGCCTGCGACCGCCCGCGTGGACGGACGGCTGGCTGCTGAAGCGAACAATATGCTCCTGACCATCTCCAACGGTCAGACAGAGAGTTCGACGGCTATCCTCGATGCCGGCGCCTACCAAGGCTCGGTTAGCGTCACGATCTCGGCTCCCCTCTGAGGATCGCGGACTGTGAGCCCCGTCGCGCTGCTGCAGTTAGCCGCGGAATTCCGCCGGCGGGCTGCAGCAGCCCAATTGCCAGAGAAGGCCGACTTGATTTTCCTCGCCGAGGAGTACGAAGCTGCGGCTCGCATTGCCCCGATGGATAAAGAAGGCAGCTTCTCCGTTAAGCTACCGAAGTGAGTACACCGGAAGCTCAAATTGCGCTGTCTGTCCGCTACGCCAGAGCGAGCCAGGAGGAATAAATGGAAACTGCTGGTCGCCGCATCCGGCTCCTCATCGCTGCCGTTGCAATCTCGAGCGCATTGGGGACGCAACCGCTCCTCGCAATGACGGTTCAGCCGGTGGTGATCGACCTCGCGACAGCCGGCCGCTCGATGAGCGATGTGATTATCGTCGAGAATACCTTCGACCGACCTTTGGCCGTGGAAGTCAGCTCCCAGGCGTTGCAACTTACCGAAGACGGAGTTGAAGCTAGTGGTGTCGATACTGGGGAATTGGCGGTGTTCCCACCGCAAGCCTCGATACAGCCCGGCCAGCGACAAAACTTCCGAGTGCAGTACGTCGGCGAGCCGGATCTACCCCGCAGCAAGCACTACTTCGTCACCGTCGCGCAGCTTCCAGTTCAGGAGGTTTCGAACGAGTCGAACATCCAACTGCTGTACAACTTCCAAGTCTTGGTCAGCGTCGCGCCGGACAGTGCCCGTCCGAACATCAGCATCGCTTCGGCTGAGATCGGCCGTGATGAAAGCGGCAACCCGGTACCTGTCATCAACGCGAGTAACTCATCGGCGGTTCACGGCTACCTTTCGCGCGGCCGCATACGCGTCACGCAGCGAGATTCGAGCGGGCAAGAGGTGTTCCGTCGTGACCTGACCGGCCCTGAGATCCAGCAATCGCTGGGCTATGGGTTGATTGGAGGCGGCCAAAATCGTCATATCGCCTTGCCGGTTTCGCTTCCCTCTACCGAAGGTACAGTCACGGTCAGCTATTCCGCCGACTAAGCCGTGCGGTCGTTTTTGCTAAGCACGCCAGCGGCCGCGGTCCTGACATCGATAGTCGCCGTTTGCCCGATAGCCTCCGCAGCGCAAACGGTCGCTCCGTCTGCACCCATCTTCTCCCTGCCGCCGGACAGCGACGGATCGGAGCGCAACCCGGCAGGACGTGAGGTTACGCTGACCGCGCCGATCATGGATGGATCGGTCTACCTAGGAGACGCGACCGTCACATTGAGCGCTCATGGCACCGTTTCATTCTCTGCCGAGCGGCTTCTCGCCTTGTTGGAGCCGCGGCTGAGGCTGGAGGTGTTCAACAGCCTTCGCGAGACCCTGAACCGCAATGGCGCACTTGCGCCGGCAGATTTGCGCGCCAACGGGATCGATCTACGATACGATCCGCAAACTCTACAGATTGAACTCGACATTGCCGTGACCAGCCGCGCTTCCAATGTGGTGGAGCTTTCGGGCGCGGACGGCCGCGCGGTGTCTTACGCACAGCCCGCCGATGTAAGCGGCTATCTCAATGCACGCGGGGCCATGGACTGGGTTCAGCAGGGGGATAACGAAGGGCTCAGCGCGCCGGTGATGTTCCTGGACGGCGCGGTGCGGATCAAGGACGTAGTTTTCGAAAGTGAAGCGAACTGGCAACCTGGGGCCGCGGGGGTAGATCTTCAGCGACGCGGCTCTCGGTTTGTCTATGACGACCGGGATCGGCTTGCGCGCTGGTCTGCCGGCGACTTGCTGACCATCGCTCGGGGCTTTCAGTCAGCGCCTGAGATAGCGGGGGTCGGGGTCACTCGTCGCTATTCCGTGCTTCAGCCTCAAACGCTCGTTCGCCCCCGCGGAAGCCGCAGCTTTCAGCTTGAGCGGCGTTCATTGGTGGAAGTGAGGATCAACGG
>CAYTPY010000019.1:7917-18161 GCA_964439725.1 uncultured Erythrobacter sp.
TGGAAGTGAGGATCAACGGCCAGTTGGTTCGGCGGATAGAGTTGGACCCCGGGGCATACAATCTGCAGGACTTTCCTTTCACCCAGGGTTCCAACGACGTAGAACTGACGATTACGGACGATTCAGGCCGGACCGAGCGGCTCGATTTCAACATTTTCCTGGATCAGGCGCAGCTCGCCGAAGGATTGAGCGAGTTCGGCATTTACGGGGGTGTGCTGGCGCCGCTAGGGCTAACTGGTCCACGGTACAGCGACAGACCAGCCTTCACCGGCTTCTACAGGCGCGGCATGAGTGACCGCGTCACTCTGGGAGCGAACTTCCAAGCCGATCCGCAGAGCTGGATGGGCGGAGGTGAGGTCGTCTTCGCCACGCCGATCGGCTCTTTGGCCGGCTTTGCATCCGCCTCGGATGTCGCGGGACACGGCCGGGGATGGGCAACGCTGCTCACATTCCAGCGTACCATCGCCCGCGGGGGGCTAGGCGCCGACGCGCTTTCGCTCTCGTTCGAAGCCCGCAGTCGTGCCTTCGCCCCTGTGGGTGTGCTCAGACCTTTCAATCCTTATTCGTTGAGCGTGGGCGCAAGCTATAGCGCATCGCTGAGTGTAAACCTGTACGCAGGGCTGGATGCCCGCTACTCACGCGGCAGGGACGGCGAACCTGACGTGACCAGCCTACGCGGCACGCTGGGTGGGAATTTGTCGCAGAGGCTGAGCTTTGCAGGCGACGTCACTTATGAGCGGGATCAGCGCGGCAAGCGTTTCGCAGGCTTCCTATCGGTCACTTACAGGTTCGATCGACGCTCAAGTGTACGAGCGGATCTCGACACGCGGTCTGACCGTGCGCGTCTGACGTATCAGACCTTCGGAGGCTCGGGCGTCGGCGCCTACAGCTTGAGCGCCGATGTGGAGCGAAGCGACATAGGCGCAGGCGCCAGCCTGAACGCGAACTACTACGCAAACCGGGCCGAGATCGGGTTCAGCCACTTCGGTCTTTTCGACCGTGATCTGACAGGCTCCAGAGGGCAGCGCAGCTCGTTGCGATTCGGAACCGCCTTGGCTTATGCCGACGGCGTCGTGTCTATGGGCCGGCCGGTCCATGATGCCTTCGCTATCGTCAAAGCTCACCGGTCGGTGTCGGACTACGGGGTGCTGGTCGATCCCGCCGGCAGCTCGGCGTCCGCTACTACAGGCAGCTGGGGCACGGCGCTGCAGCCGAACCTGAGCAGTTACAGCGATCGCTCGCTGACCATCACCGCACCCGAGGGGCCGGTAGATTTAGAATTGGGCGCGGGGTCGTTTCGACTCTTGCCGCCCTATCGAGGGGGGTACCTGCTCACAGCCGGTTCTGACTACAACGTCAGCGCCGTCGGACGCCTGTTGGACGCTGGTGGAGAGCCCGTGGCTCTTCTTTCGGGCATTGCAGTCGAAGCTGAGCACCCGGAGCGTGAAGCGGTGCCGTTCTTCACCAATGCAGCCGGGCGTTTCGGAGTAACGGGCCTTGCTCCCGGTCGCTGGATTTTGCGCATCTCGGGCGATGAGTACCGATACGAGATTGACCTTCCTGAGGAAGGAGGAACCGTGCGCCTGGGCGATCTGCGGCCCCAGCGAGAACTCTGATCGTTCTGCTGGCGATCAGCCCGTCAGTAGTGCCGCTTAGAAGGTATGGCACGGCCCGGCCGCTGTACGCGGGAGTTAGCGACCTTTCTGTTCGGCCGTTGGTCGCCGGGCGAATGAGCTCCGACATCTCGAAGCACGGGCACTTGCGAATTCAGTCGAAGGGTTTCTCGCACCATCCGGCGTGGTTTGAGGACCCGGGAACGAAGAAGGGTGATGAACGATGTGTCGGCACCGAAAGCTGGAGCGACTGTGCGAAAGATCATCTGGGCACTGATGCTCGTCCTAGTGGCTGCGGCTGGATTGGCTGTTGCGCAAGGCGAGAGCCTGCGCCGCCTTCTCCAAGGTGACCCTAAAGGTTGGGATTACACTTGGCTTCGCCATGGGTTGGACGAGGCAGAGGAAGCAGCGCAAGCCACGATTAGGGGCGCACGTAAGGCCAGCACGCGGGCAGCGATAAACGCGCTGAAGCAAGCGATCCGCTATTCCCGATCCAGCGCCCGAAGCACGGGTACAGAACCCATTCCGGCCGATATTCGCGACCAGTTGGAGCCGTATTTCGATGAGGACCTGCTGGATGATGTCCGTTGGGCCTATTCCAATCAGTACATCGACTTGGGTTCAGTGATATCGGCTTGGTACAGGGCGGAGGGCGGGGCGGTCACCCTCATCGATACCATAGTCTATTCCAGCTCGTACGCCGCTGGCCGCCGCTTTCTTTGGGCGCACGAACTTACGCATGTGATGCAATATCGGGAGCTA
Organism: uncultured Erythrobacter sp.; assembly: GCA_964439725.1. Classification (GTDB taxonomy): domain Bacteria; phylum Pseudomonadota; class Alphaproteobacteria; order Sphingomonadales; family Sphingomonadaceae; genus Croceibacterium_A. The sequence goes on from CAYTPY010000019.1 coordinate 10,293, forward strand.
GGGCTCGATGGCTTCGCTCGGGTCTACGTCACGAACCCTCACTTGCTCGAGCAACAGGCTTGGGACAACGCTCGAAGGATCGAACTGGCTATTCAGCGCGACGCTCGTCGCGCGCGCGTCGCGGCAGAAGCATCGGGCTGATAGGAGACGCTTAGCTATTCCTGCTTTTCAGGTGCGGTCTTCTCGGGACGTTCGTTGGTCGTCAATACTCCCCGGTCTTCCAGACGGTCGCGGTAGAGCGCCGCGCGCGCCAGAAGCATGAAGGTCACCGGTGTGCTCATCGTGACGAAAATCGCGATCAGTATCTCGTGAACCGACAGTCGCGACCGCAGCACCGAGAAGCAGACAATCGACGCCAGAACGATCAATGCCATCCCAAGCGAGCTCCCTATCGTCGGAGGGTGAATGCGCATGAAGAACCCGTCGAGCCGCAGCAAACCGATGGAGCCGATCAGCGTCATGGCGCCCCCAGAGAGCGCCAGAAGCGCGACCAGTAATGCAGCCCAGGTCGGCAGGTCGGGCGCTTGGATCATTCGATCACCTCACCGCGCATCAGGAACTTGGCCAATGCCACCGTCCCAACGAAGCCCAGGACCGCGATGATCAGCGCGGCTTCGAAATAAAGCGTGCGTCCTGTCTGGATGCCAAAGGTCAGCAACAGCAGCAGCGCATTCACATAGAGGGTGTCCAAGCCAAGCACGCGATCCTGGGCACGAGGCCCAATCATCACCCGGTACGTGGCGCATGCCGAGGCGAGGCCCAGCATCACCTGGGTGGCCGTAATGGCCCAAGCCAAAAACACGCTGCTCATGACTCAAAGATCTCCAGGAGCAGCCTTTCGTACCGGCCTTTGATGAGCGCAATCCATTCGTCTTCGTCGACCAGGTCGAGCACGTGGACGATCAGGATGTTCTGGGCCCGATCGAGTTGCACCCAGATGGTGCCCGGAGTGGCGGTGATGATCAAGCCGAGTACCGCAAGACCGCGAGGTTCGCGCAGGTCGAGCGGAAGGTGAACGAAGCCGGCGACCTGGTCTCGGCGCGGAAACAGCACGATGGAGGCCACCGCGAAATTCGAACGGATGATGTCCACGAATACGGTCCAAGCCAGTGTCAGCGCGGCGCCGACTCCGCGCACCCGGAGGGGCTGCTGCCGCAACGCCGCCATGCCCCACGATCCGAGGAAGGCCGCAATGGCAGCGAGCACAATCTGGCCCGGTGAAAATGACTGCGTCAACAGCAGCCACATGATGAACATTGCGAGCGCAACAAGCGGATGCGGAATCCAGCGCCTCATGGCCGGTCGCTCCGAACATCCGTTCGAGACGATCCAAGAACGGATTCGACGTAGCCCTGCCGATCCACCAACGAGTTGCCGGTCCGCTCCATGTATCTCATGACAGGACCCGCAAACACCATCAGGCCGAGGCACACAGCGAGCAGGAAGCCCACAGGAAGGGCCTCGGCAATACGCAGAGCCGGAAGAGGTTTGTCAGACGGCGTCCAGATGAGGTCGATGCCCGCGCGGGTGGCCGCGATGAGCGTGGCCAACCCAGAGACGATCAGCAGGCCAATGAGCGTCCAAGTGGTAGCCGAAACCGTATTCTCGAGTTCCAGCAACCCATCAATGATGGCGAACTTTGCTATGAAGCCAGATAGCGGGGGCAGTCCCGCGATCACCAATACAGCAAAGGCAAAGCCACCACCCAGGATCGCGATGGTAGCGGGAATGACCACGCCGACCTCGTCCTCTTTCTCATCCTGCAGAGCGCCTGTATATTCGTCATCGAACACCGGCTCTGTCACCACGCGAGTGCTGGTCTCCGCCTCGCGCCGTTCGACTAGCTCAATGAGAAGGTAGAAGGCAGCTATGCCGAGGGTCGAACTGACCAGATAAAACAGCGCCCCCCCGAGGACAGCTCCGGCGCCGGCACCGATCGTCGCCAGCAAAGTGCCCGAGGACACCAACAAGCTATATCCCGCAACCCTTGACAGGGTTCGTGACGCCAGAACCCCGACGGTGCCGAAGGTGATGGTGGCCAAGCCGCCGTACAGCAGCCACTCCTCGCCGAAGTTGGCCGTCCAGCCCACGTCTCCGCCGAAAAGAAGCAGGTAGACGCGGAGCACGGCGTAGACGCCGACTTTGCTCAGGATCGCGAACAGCGCGGCGACCGGCGGGGCTGCAGCAGCGTAAGTGCGGGGTAGCCACAGCCCAAGCGGCCACATCCCAGCCTTCACCAGAAAAGCTATGCCCAGGATCGCCATGCCGCTTTGCACGATGGCTAGGTCAGTGGCGGCGATCAAAGGAATGCGAGCGGCAAGATCGGCCATGTTGAGCGTGCCGGTCACGCCGTAGATCAACGCCGCTCCGATCAGGAAAAGCAACGAGGCTGCGATGTTGATCGAGATGTAATGAAGTCCGGCCTTGACCCGGACGGCACCCGATCCGTGCAGCAGCAAGCCATAGGATGCGGCAAGCAGCACCTCGAAGAAAACGAAAAGGTTAAACAGGTCGCCGGTCAGGAAGGCGCCGTTCAAGCCCATCAGCTGGAGCAGAAACAGGGCGTGAAAGCGCGGACTCGCGCGGTCCCAGCGTGCCAGCGAATAGACCAAGGTCGCCAGTCCCAGGATGCTCGTAAGGACAAGCAAGAGCGCGGAAAGCCAGTCGATGACCAGCACGATTCCGAACGGGGCGGACCAGTTGCCTATGGGGTAGGCCGTCGTGGCTGGCTCGTCCGCGAACCCTCGGGAGGCTGCACCTCGCAGCAAAAGGGTGGAAATAACCACGAGTGCGGTTGTCGTGATGAGGGCAATGAAGCGCTTGATTTGGTGTCGACGCTCGTCGAGCAATAACATTGACGCTGCGCCGAGCAGCGGAAGCAGGACCGGAAGCACGATCAGGTGGTCGAGCCAGGAAGAAGCGGTCATTCCCCTTCGTCCCCGTCCACGTGGTCGGTGCCGGTCAAGCCGCGAGAGGCGAGCAACACGACGAGCAGTAGCGCCGTCATCGCGAAGGAAATCACGATCGCGGTCAGCACCAGCGCTTGCGGCAGCGGGTCGACATAGAGGTTGGGATCAGCGGCTTCCGAGCCAACGACCGGAGGCGCATCCACTTTGAGCCTGCCCATCGCGTAGATGAACAGATTGACCGCATAGGAAATCAAGGAAAGCCCGATGATGACCTGGAACGTCCGCGGACGCAATAACAGCCAAATGCCCGATCCGGTGAACACGCCGATGCCCAACGCCAAGACCAGTTCCATCAGCCTTCTCCCTCAGCGGCTTCGCGCTTTGCTGGTTTGAGCAGGCGAGGTGTGCGGATGGACTGGTGGGCAACGGCGATCAGCATCAATGCCGTGGCGCCGACGACCAGAAGGAAGACGCCTAGATCGAACAGCAAGGCGCTGGCGAGCGGCACCTGGCCGAAGACCGGCAAATCGGCGTAGCGGAACCACGAGGTGAGGAAGGGATAGCCGAACAGGAAGGCACCAGAGCCGGTTAGAGCGGCAATGAGCAATCCAGCGCCTGCCCACGTCAGCGGTTGCACCTTGATCCGGGCTTCGACGCTGCGGGTTCCCGCGGCGATATATTGCAGGATCAGCGCGATCGACATCGTAACGCCTGCAGCAAAGCCGCCGCCAGGCAGGTCGTGGCCCCTGATCAGCAGGTACAAAGCCAGTACCAGGATGACCGGGAACAGCCACTCCATGATGATGCGGGGGATGAAGATATAGTCGGTCAACGTGTCACCGACAGACCGGCCTTCTTTTTCTTCGTCGAACTCGTTTTGCAGGCGCTGCTGCGTGGGACTGGCCACGCTCTCGCGCGCTGGCCGGAAACGGCGAAGGAGCGAGAACACCGTCAGCGCCACGACGGCCAATACGGTTATCTCCCCAAGGGTATCAAAGGCGCGGAAATCGACCAAAATCACGTTGACGACGTTGCGGCCGCCAGCCTCGGAATAGGCGTTTTCGATGAAGAACCGTGACACCGTGTCAGGCAGAGGCCGCGTCATGACCGCGTACGCCAGCAAGGTCATGCCCACGCCGCCCAAGACCGCGATCACGAAGTCGGTAACGCGCCTGGTCGAAACCCACCACGGAGTGCGCTCCTCCGGCCAAATGTCGGGCAGGCGCTTCGGGAGCCATCTGAGGCCCAGCAAGAGGAGGACAGTGGTCACCGTTTCAACGAGCAACTGGGTGAGTGCGAGATCGGGGGCGGAGAGCCATACGAAGCTGATGCAACTGACCAGGCCCGCGCCGGCTACGAGGATGAGCGCTGCGAGGCGGTGATACTTGGCCTGCCACGCCGCTCCGATCGCGCAGATGCCGCCGATGAGCCAGATCATGCCGAACCCGGGGTCGACCAAAGTGCCGCTCTCATTGCCCCAGGCGTAGCCATGTTGGAGGAACGGCAAGGTCGCCGCCAGGCAAGCCACCAGCACCAAAATGCGCAACTGCGGTTGCAGACGCCGGGTGCCGAACCAATCCACAGCGATACGGGCCCCGCCGATGATGATCGAAAGCACCGTTTCGAACATACGACGGCCTTTCAGGCGGCCCAAGAGCGGGGCTGTGCGCGCGTCGGTAACCTTCCTGCCGAAGAGGTAGTAGCCGATACCACCCAAGACGAGCGCCGCGATACTCAGGACGAGCGGCTGATTGAATCCGTGCCAAATTGCCAGGCTGTACGCCGGCGTTTCGTCTTGCAGGACCGAGCGGACCGCAATGTCGAGGAAAGGACCCACTGTCGCCGCCGGGAACATGCCGACCACGAGGCACGCCACAACGAGAACCTCTATGGGCAAACGCATCCAGCGCGGTGCTTCATGCGGCTCCCTGTCCAGGCCTTGAGGCGGCGGACCGAAGAAGGTTTGGTGGATGAAGCGCACCGAGTAGAAAACGCTGAAGGCGAGAGCGATCGTCGCGACGAAGGGGAGTAGCTGATCGGTCGTGGTGCCGCTGTGCGATTCCAAGGCCTCTGCCAGGAACATTTCTTTCGACAAAAAGCCATTCAGCAGGGGTACGCCGGCCATCGCCGCTGCGGCTACCATGGCGAGCGTGGCGGTGATCGGCATGAACTTGTAGAGCCCGCTCAGGCGTCGCATGTCACGGGTGCCGGTTTCGTGGTCGATGATCCCGACGGCCATGAACAAAGAAGCCTTGAACGTGGCGTGATTGAGGGTGTGGAAGATCGCTGCCACAGCCGCCAGTGGGCTGCCAAGGCCGAGCAAAAGCGTGATCAGCCCCAGGTGGCTGATCGTCGAATAAGCCAGGAGCCCTTTCAGGTCGTGCTGGAAGATCGCCATCCAGGCGCCGGCGACCAGAGTGACCAAGCCGACGGTTGAGACCGTGTAGTACCAGGCGTCGGTGCCTGCCAGCACAGGCCAGAGGCGGATCAGCACGAAAATGCCGGCTTTCACCATCGTCGCCGAATGGAGATAGGCCGACACCGGCGTGGGCGCGGCCATGGCGTGGGGCAACCAGAAGTGGAACGGGAACTGCGCGCTCTTGGTGAAGGCGCCAATCAGGATCAGGTACAGTGCCGGGAGGTAAAGCTCGCTTTCGCGAATGATGTCGCCCGATGCCAGAACCCGGTCGAGGTCGTAGCTTCCCGTGATCCTGCCGATCAGGAGTACACCAACGAGCAGACAAAGCCCGCCGGCAGCCGTGACGATGAGCGCCATGCGCGCCCCGCTGCGTGCTGTCTCGTTGTGGTGCCAGTAGCCGATCAGGAGGAACGAGAAGAGGCTGGTGAGCTCCCAGAAGAAGACCATCTGGACCAGGTTGCCCGACAGGACGAGCCCCAGCATCGAGCCCATGAAGGCGAGCAGGAAGGAGAAGAACCGGGGGACCGGATCGTCCGGAGACATGTAGTAGCGCGCATAGAGGACGACCAGGAAGCCGATCGCGAGGACGAGCAGCGCAAAGATCCAGGACAGGCCGTCGAGGCGCACGATGAGGTTGAGCCCGAGCGACGGCAGCCATTCGATTTCGGTGCGGAGAACGGTTCCATCCGCGACTGCCGGATAAAGGATTATCGCGATTATCGTGCCGCCCAACGCCACTGCGCCGGCGAGAAGGCCGGCCGCGTTCCGGGCGCGGGAAGGCAGGAATGCAGCGGCAAAACTGCCAAGAAAGGGCAGTCCCAGCATTAACAGCAGGAGACTGTCACGCGACGCTGTTATATCCAATCTCCCGGCTTGAAGGCCGCCCAGTCTGCTCTTTGGAGCGACGACGCCAAACTTTGCACCGCGCTATCGAATGTCCCGACTGCGACAGGGAGGCCGGCAGGTAAACCCCAAAATTTCGTACTTACGCAATCGAAGAGGGGCGCGTCAGGTCGGCTCGATAGCGGGCACTACCAGAACGTCTTGCTGTGCGCTCAAAAGAACCTCTGTCGCTGTGCTGCCTAACAGAAAACGATCCATGCCTGTGGGCTGGCTGGTTCCGACGACGACAAGATCGGCACCGCGCTCGGCGGCAAAGGCCAGAATGCCGCTTGCAGTAGAACTATGGTCGGCGCGAAGCACTTGATCGGTAGTCTGGACCCCGGTTGCCGCCAGGAAATCGGCGAACTCACCGGCCGCACGTTCCTGCTCCTCGTGAACGTAGTGATCGATTGCCGGTTGCGGCTCCATCGAGCGATCCATCAACCCCACCGCCGGTGCACCGAACAGATGCAGCGCCAGGACTTCCGGCCCCTCGAGGAGCCCTAACCGCTGCATTGTTTGGAGCGCGGATCGCGACACATCGTCCAGGTCAAGAGCGAGCAGGATGCGCCGATAGGACTGCGAAGGGGGCGAATTCGCCATCAGGACAGGCCGGCGGCTCTGCCGGACGGCGCGGCCTGCAGTCGTTCCGGCAAAGATGTCACGAAATCGACGCCGGTGCGGGCCGAGGACAAGGAGGTCGGCATCCACGTCATCCGCAGAGGCCAATATGCCGGCAGATGCTTCCGCTGCCGTCAACACGACCGAAGTGGCCACTCCGTCTTCGCGCCCGATCGTGGCGGCGGTTTGCTCCAGCAACTCCTCTGCTGCACGTCGTTGCGATTTGATCAGGTATTCGGGCTGGTCGTCATCGACGACGTGAATGAGCGCCAATGCCGCGCCGCGTTGCCGCGCGAGCAGGACCGCTCGGCGCAGTGCGCGGTCGGACCGCGTGGAGAAATCTGTCGCGACGGCAATCTGTTTCATCGAAGCCTCCCGTTACGAGGACAGCCGGCGGTGAGATAAGTTCCACCTGGCAGGAGCGGACAATCGGCTATGCTAACCAGCAAAGGCACACATCGGAAGAAGGCTGGCTGATGGAACAGAGTACCCGCACCCGGCTGATGGCGGCGGCCGAGAGGATCTTGGTCGAGCGCGGGGTGAACGCGCTTTCGGTCCGCAAGATCGGCGATGCTGCCGGGCTCAATCCGACGCTGGTGACCTATCACTTCGGCAGCCTGGTCGCGCTTCTCGACGAACTGTGCTCCGCCAACCTCGACCCGCTGCTTGACGACTGGAGCCGAATAGAGGCTGGCCAGGGAGCGCCGCGGGATTTTGACGAAGTCCTCAAGGCGTGGCTCGTGCCGATGTTGCGGCCCTGCGCCTTCACGCCCGAGGGGCGGGCGCTGACCGTGCTCGACGAACTTGCGGCCCACGGCGAACCTGCACTGCAAGCGCGTATTCTGTCGGCCATGGAGGCGTTCGCCTTACGGCTGCGATCGGTGCTTGCCCCGCTCGTCCCGGCTTTGAGCGAGACTGAACTGCGGGCCCGGCTGCGCTTCATTTCCGGCGCCGTCCTCGGTCCCCCACCCCGCGCCCATCGTGCAGCGTCTGCGGACGGCGCAAAGCCGCTCGGCGACATCGACTACCTGCTACCCT
>CAYTPY010000019.1:18261-21290 GCA_964439725.1 uncultured Erythrobacter sp.
GCAGCGTCTGCGGACGGCGCAAAGCCGCTCGGCGACATCGACTACCTGCTACCCTTCGCGCGTGCGGCGCTGTCCGGCTAGGATCCGAGCACGTGCCATGTTGCTGTTGACCGAGTCACCATGCGATTATACGGTCGTATAATCGGAGGCGATGAAGCCCGGCAGGGAGGGTGAGTGATGACTGTGCCGCAGGACATCAGCCCGGCGACTTTTGCCGACGGCCTGGCGGAAATGCGCTCGGCGGTGGGCGGGGAGTGGGTGTTCACGACGCCTGAGGACCTCCACACCTATCGCGACTTCTATTCGGTGCTCTGGGATGAGCCGGAGGAGCGGCTCGCCTCCGCCGCGGTGGCACCTGCGAATGTCGAGGAAGTGCAGGCCGTCGTGCGCATCGCTAACGAACGGCGGGTACCGATCTACCCGATCTCCACCGGCCGCAACCTCGGCTATGGCGGCGCGGCTCCGGTCTATTCCGGTAGCGTGGTGCTCGACCTGAAGCGCATGGACCGCATCATCGACGTGGACGAGGGGAACGCCTCTTGCCTGGTCGAGCCCGGCGTTTCCTACTTCGACATGTACCGGCACTTGCAGGAGAACGGCTCCAAGCTGTGGATCGATGTGGCCGATCCGGGCTGGGGCAGCATGGTCGGCAACGCGCTCGATTCCGGCGGCGGCTATACGGCCGCGCCGTATCGCGGCCATTGGGAAGCCGTGTGCGGGATCGAGGCGGTGCTCGGGGACGGAGAACTGCTGCGCACCGGCATGGGCGCGCTGCCGGGCTCCGAAACCTGGCAGCAGTACCGCATGGGTATCGGCCCGTGCCTCGACGGGCTGTTCCGCCAATCCTCGCTGGGTGTCGTCACCAAGATGGGCTTCTGGCTGTTTCCGCAGCCCGAGGCCTATCTCAGCGGGGCGATCGACTTGTGGCGCTACGAAGATATCGAGCAGATCGTCGACCTGATGAACCAGCTCGAATACGGCAACGTCTTCAACGGCATGCCTTCGATCTCCTCGCCGGTGCTGTCGAGCGGCATGATGTTCAACGAGATCCCCGAGCCCGAGGTGATGAACGCGATGGTCCGCGACAGCGGCAAGGCGGCATGGCGGGCATCGATGGCGTTCTACGGCCCGGAGAAGGTCATCCGGGCACAGTGGGACTACGTGAAGGAGCGGTTTGCGCAATTTGAAGGCGCGCGCCCAGCGGAGCCGCAGTTCGTCAAGCTGCCGCTGTCGGCCGAGGACATGCAGAAGGTCTCCAAGGCGCGCTTCGGCATTCCCAGCATGGAGATCTTCTCGGTCGGGTCACAAGGCTTCGGCGACTTCAATCCCAGCGACGGGCACATCTGGTTCTCGGCCATCATCCCGCGCACGGGCAAAGGCCTGGTCGAAGCCAATCGGGTCATGCGCCGAGAATGCGCCCGGCTCGGCATCCCGCTGTTCATGTTCAGCCCTGCGGTGACCTGCTGGACGCGCTCGTTCGTGCTGTTCGCTGCGGTGCCGGTGTACAAGGACAGGGACCGCAACAGAGCGCTGCGCGAAAACGTCCACGAGATCATCCGCATCTGCGCGGAGCACGGTTGGGGTGAGTATCGCTGCCCGCCGGCGTTTCAGGACGCGGTGATGGACAGCTATAGCTTCAACAACAACATCCTGCGGCGCGTGAACGAGCGGATCAAAGACGCGCTCGATCCGAACGGCATCCTTTCGGCGGGGCGTTACGGTGTCTGGCCGAAGCACTTGCGTGGCAGCGCGCCCGGGGGGAGCGAGGCGTGAAAGCCGTGATGGCAGCAGCGATCCTGGTAGCGGGCGCGACCGCTTTGTCGGCCATGGGCGCGGTCGCCCAACCAGCGGCGCGGAACGGAGCCACGGCGCCGGCGCTGGAGCCAGGCAAGCGGGTCTATGCCCAGTGGTGTGCATCGTGCCACGCCGCCGACCCCGGGCTGGCCGGTACGCTGGCGCTGCAGCACAAGTACCGCGGCGAACTGCCCGCCGCGCTAGAGGACCGCACCGACCTGACGCCGGAAACGGTCGCCTACTTCGTCCGCAATGGGATCGCCTGGATGGCCCCATTCCGTAAGTCCGAGATCTCCGATCCCGAGCTGGCTGCGTTGGGCACCTATCTCTCGGCCCCGCTGGCCCAGCGGGGTGCCCATGCCGAACTGCTCGCCGACGAAATGATGCGCAAGCACGGGAGCCGCCGATGATTACCCGCCGCGACGTGATCAAGTGGGGTGTCGTCGCCCCTGCGCTACTCGGCGGCACCCAGGCCGCTTTCGCGAAGGTGCCAGAAGGGCTCGACGCGTTGGTGCTCGATGATCGGTTCTCTGTGGACGACGAGGGCACGATGCGAGCGCCCAAGCTCTACCATATCGACGGCGACGTCACTTCGCTGTGGTACGAGGTGCTGGATCCGGTCTGGCGAAAACGGGGCTTCGTGCTCGGCGGGATTACCGGCCGCGATGCGCTGTTCGTGCTCGAGACACTGGCCGCCGACCGAGGGCGCCGGGTGGTCAGCCGCAAGGCGCTTCCCGCGCGCGATGGCCAGGGCGAGGGCCCGGTCAGCTGGGTCATCGCGCCCGTCCACCCGAGCGTGAGGGCCTGACGATGGCAGTTCTCCCCCCTGACATCGACGCCGCCGGCTTCGCCCGCCTGCTCGAGGAGTTCCGCAGCGCGATCGGTGCCGACTGGGTATGGTCGAGCGAAGAAGACCTGGGCCCCTATCGCGACAGCTTTTCGCCCGTGTGGGACACTGCCGAGGAGCGGCATGCATCCGCGGCCGTTGCGCCGGAGAACGTCGAGCAGGTCCAGGCGATCGTGCGCATCGCGCACCGCCTCAAGGTGCCGCTCTACCCGATCTCGACCGGCAAGAACTTCGGCTATGGCGGTCCCTCGCCGAACGTCACCGGCAGCGTCGTGCTCGACCTCAAGCGGCTGAACCGGGTGCTGGAAGTGGACGACAAGCGGAACTTCGCGCTGGTCGAGCCCGGTGTCAGCTACTTCGATCTCTACCGCTATATCCAGGAGCGCGG
>CAYTPY010000019.1:21390-30126 GCA_964439725.1 uncultured Erythrobacter sp.
GCCGGGCTGTTCGCGCAAGGCAACTTCGGCATCGTGACGAAGATGGGCTTCCGGCTGATGCCGTTGCCCGAATACTATCGCACCGGGCTGATCACCGTGCCGCGGCGGCGCGATTTCGTGAAGCTGGTCGAGCACGTCAACTTCCTCTCGGACAGTTCGCTGATCGGCGAGGCCGTCTATGGCAGCCCGCTCGCGGCGCTGATGAGCGACCCGGAGTTCGCAGCGCTGGCGACGAGGCGGGGCGGGCCCTCGGATGCTGAAATGGACGCGGCCGCCAGCGCGGCCGGTCTGCCGAGCTGGCAGGTGGACTTGCAGTTCTTCGGGCCCGCGGCGGCCACGCTCGCCAACTGGAACTATGCCAAGGAACGCATTCTCGCCGACATTCCTGGCGCAAAGGCGATCGACGGCGACCATTTCCCGCTGCCGGCGACCGAAGAGCAGATGCTCAACACGACGCAGCCCTATCGCAGCGCGATCAAGCGCTATGGTGCGCTCGGCGTGCCCAGCCTCGGCATGTGGCGCGTCGTGCAGGATGACGGGCACGTCGGCTTCTTCCCGGTGCTGGCGCGCAGCGGCGAGGCGGTGTTCGAGATGCAGCGCGTACTAGGCGACGCGCTGGCCGAGTTCGGAATGAACCGGTTCTTCAACGCCACCAGCGCCCCGCTTTACTGGCACACCTTCGCGTTCCAGATGGTCTTCGCCCCTTCGGTCAAACGGAGTGACCCGGAGCGCAACGCGATGGTTCACCGGGCGATGAAGAAGGTCGTTGCGGTGGCCGCCGAGCATGGCTGGGGCGATTATCGTGCGGCGCCGATCTATCAGGACGATGTGGCCGACACGTACAGCTTCAACAACCATGCGCTGCGCCGCTTCCACGAGCAGCTTAAGGACGCGATCGATCCGGACGGGGTGATCGCGCCGGGGCGGGGCGGTATCTGGCCGAAGAGGTTCCGCCGATGACGAAGGTGCGTTCGATTGCAGCGGCCGCTGCGCTGGCGGTGGCCGGGCTGGGTATGGGGGCGAGCCAGGCGCAGAACTCCGGACGGCCCGAAGCGGCGGATGACAAGCCGCTGCCGATCAAGGCCGATCATCCGGGGCGGACGACGTTCGAACGGCAATGCGCGCCGTGCCACGCAGCCGGGCCTGGAGACGATGGCGCGCGGATGCTGCCCGGCACGGCTACGCTGGCGAGGCGATACGAAGGCAGGCTCCCTGGCGCGCTAGAGCTCCGGACCGACCTCGGCGTAGAGGCGGTGAGCTACTTCGTTCGGAACGGGGCCGGCGCGATGCCCCCGTTCCGCAAGTCGGAAATCAGCGATGCCGAGATCGCGGCGGTTGCCGGCTATTTGAAGGCAACGGCAGAGGCGAACGGACGGCGCTAAGCTACGAGGCTGGAGGTATCCGATCGCGCCGTCCAGTGCGCAGTGGAGCCCTTGCTCATTGCATCTGGCCTGTTGCTGCCCGGTCGGCCTCGCGACGCCGCAATTTCACGCTGTCGACGCTCCAAGCGCCCGGACCGGCAAAAACCAGATAGAGAAAAACGAAGCAGTACAGGATCGCCGCATCGCCGCCGTTGTTGATCGGGAAAAAGTCCTGCGGCGCGTGTGCCAGCCAGTAAGCGACCGCCATCGTACCGGACGCCACGAAGGCGGCGGGGCGGGTGAACAGCCCGATGGTGATCAGGACGCCCGCGACTAGCTCGACCACCCCCGCAAAAGCACCTGGATTGTCGAACAACCACCCGGCACCGGCACCTTCGCCGCCGGGAAAGCCGAGAAATTTCTTAGTCCCGTGTTCGAGGAAGATGAGCCCTGAAACGATGCGTAGAAGTGCAAGCGCGTAAGGTGCGCGCCTCGCGATACCGACTTCGTCGATCATGACCATCTCCCCAAGTTGGAGCCGGATCACTCTTGGTCGGGAGCGCCACGGCTTATGGGGGCTCAACCGCCTCGTCGTCCGGTTGTTCCGCCGCGGAGTTTAGCCGGCGAAAACCACCGCTCGATCCTGGTCGATCGAGACGGCGAGCGTATCGGAGTCGGGCGGCTGGTCCAGAACCTTCATGGTCACTTCGCGCCCTGAGAGGTCGAGAATCACTTCCCAAAAGGCGCCGCCGAACCGCTGTCGCAGGACCCGTGCCGCCGTGCCCGAACCATTGAGCCGCAGGCCTTCGGGCCGGACCATCACGGTAGCCGGACCATCGGGAAGACCAGCCGCTGACAGATCGCCGACGGGCGTCGTAGCCACGCCGTTGGAAATTATCGCCGGGAGGATATTGGTCGGCCCGAGCAGTCGCGCCGCGCCGATGGACCCGGGCGCCAGGTAGCAATCGCTGGGCGTCCCCTGCTGCAGGATGTGACCCTTGCTCATCAGCACCAGATGGTCCCCCATCAGCATGGCTTCTTCCGGATCGTGAGTGACGACCAGGACCGTCGCCCCAATGGCACGAAGCCCTGCCAGCACCGCATGACGGACTTCCGCCTTGAGATCACCGTCGAGGCCTGAGAACGGCTCATCGAGCAGCACAGCGCGCGGCTCGCGGGCCAGCGCCCTGGCGATGGCGACGCGCTGTTGCTCACCCCCGGAGAGCGTATGAGGCCAGGCGTCGGCGCGGTCCGCCAGCTTGAATTCGTTGAGCAAGCGCAGCGCCCGCTCACGGCGCTGCTTGCCCGGCAAGTGCTTGATTCCGAATGCCACATTCTCCGCGGCGGTCAGGTGCGGAAATAAGGCGAAGTCCTGGAAGACCAAGCCAATACCGCGACGTTCGGGCGGTACGCTCATGCCGGGACCGGAAATGAGCTGTCCGGCGGCTTCGATTTCGCCGCTATCGGGCACTTCGAGCCCGGCGATCAGCCGCAACAGCGTGCTCTTGCCGCAGCCCGAGGGGCCCAGCAGGCAAGTAATGCTGCCGGGCCAAAGCTGTAAACTGGCATTCGCTACCGCAGTTTCGCCGCCGTAGCGCTTGGAAACCGCTCGAATATCAAGGACTGGAACGTCGGACACGTCGCGGCCCTAAGCCCCCGGACGCGAGGCGGCAATCTTGCGGCTCAGCCAGATCGTCGGCGGCAGCGCGAGCATGATGATGCCTAGCGCCGGCCATCCCGCCTGGCCCAGCCTTTCATCGAGTGCGTAGTTGTTCGCGATGACCGCAAGCGTGTCGAAATCGAACGGCCGCAGGATGAGCGTGGCCGGGAGTTCCTTGAGGATGTCGATGAAGACGATCAGCGTCGCCGTGAGCAAGGCGCCTCGGGCGATCGGAAGTTGCACTCCCCAAGCGACCCCGCGCTCGCTGCGCCCGAGGCTGCGCCCGGCCTGGAGCATCGAGGGCGTGACTTTCGAAAGGCCCGAATCGATCGGTTCGAGCGCTGCCGCCATCAGCCGCGCGGCGTAGGCTCCGAGCAGCAGAGCGATCCCGGTCCAGTACCCGGCACCCCCGCCGCTGAACTGCCAAACCAGCGCAGCCGGGGCGAGCAGCCCGATCGCCATGGCGGCGCCCGGTGTCGCATAGCCCAGGCTGGCAAAGCGCGCCGCCGCCGGTATGCGCGCGCCGCCGATGGCGAGCGCGGCTGCGAGGCCAGTCGTCAGAGCGGCGCCCGTGAGCGCGAGCGCGAGGGTGTTACGCCCAGCCTCTAACAGACGCCCAAGCTCGGGGGTGAACGACAGTCCCTTCCAGGCCAACCAAGCCACCGGCAGCCCGAGGCCGGCCGTGAGCAAGAGCGCGCAGAAGGCAAAGGCTCCAGCTGCCGGCGCACCGTGAAGATCGTGAACCGGGATGCTGCGCCATGCCGAACGCTGATTGTGATGGCCTTGTCCGGCGCGGCTCCGCCGCTCAATCCACAGCAGAAAAGCCGCGGCGGCGAGCAAGGGGATCGCGAAACGCGCCGCTCCGGCGGTCGATCCGAAGACGGACCAGGCCCGCACCACGCCCGTCGTTAGCGTTTGTACGCTGAGGAACTGTACGGCGCCATAATCCGCCAAGGTCTCCATTACCGCGAGTGCAACGCCCGCGGCGAGAGCCGGGCGGGCGAGCGGCAGGGCGGCGCGGAAGAATGCCTGGCGCTCCGAGCAACCGAGCAGCCGCGCCGCTTCGAGCGCGCTGGCGGACTGATTGGTGAGAGCCGCGCGCATAGCGAGGTAAACGTAGGGGTAGAACGCACAGGACAACACGAAAGCGGCGCCCGATACGGTTCGCATCTCGAACGGAAGATCGGCGCCGATCGTCGCCCGCAGCCAGATCCGCAACCCCCCTGCGACGTCGAACAAGTCCGCGTAGGCATAGGCCAAGGCGAAGCCGGGGGCAGCGAGCGGAAGAGCCAGCGCCCAGCTAAAGAAGCGCTTTCCCGGAAAGCAGTACATGACGACCAACCAGGCGGCTGCCGATCCCAGGACCGCAGTGACGAGGCCGACCAAGAGAGCGAGCCAGGCGGAGGTCGCTGCGTACCGCAGAACGTCGCTCGGCGCGATGGCCGCTCCCGGTCCCGACACGGCCGCGATGAGGATGCCGATGATCGGCAGCACCGCCACAATGGCGGCTAGGATCGCGAGCCATTGCAGCAGACTGGGCGTCTTGAGTTGCCGGAGGGGGCGGGGCAGGGGATGCCCCGCCGTCGTCAGCGCCACCCAACTCGGCTCATCAGCGCCTGAGCCTGCGGTTGCCGCGCAGCGAAAGCCGAAACCGGCATCGGATGAGCCTGGAAGTCCGCATGCGCATCCACTGGCGGCGGGACCGTCACGTCCGGGCTGGCCGGGTATTCGTTGTTGCTGGCAGAGATGAGCTGCTGCACTTCGGGCGAGGAGAAGAACTCGAGCAGCTTGATGGCGTTCTCACGATTGGGCGCCCCCGCCACTACGCCGCCGCCCGAAATGTTCACATGCGCGCCTTGGCCGGCAAGACTGGGAAACCCGAGTTTGACGGTCTGGGTGACCTCCCGGTCGGCCGGCTCTCCATTGGCCATGCGAATGTAGTAATAGCTGTTGGTGATCGCGACATCGCAAACCCCCGCTGCCACGGCGCGGATCTGGTCCCGGTCTCCGCCTTGCGGGGGGCGGGCCATGTTGGCGACAATTCCGCGAGCCCATTCTTCAGCCCGATCTTCCCCCCACGCCTCGATCAGCGCGCCAACCAGCGAGAGGTTGTAAACGCTGTCCGACGAGCGAACGCAGATCCGTCCGCGGAAACGGGGAGTAGCCAGCTTCTCGTACGAGTCGACTTCTTCGGGACGCACGTCGGCCTCGTCATAAGCCACCACGCGGGCACGGCGCATGAAGCCGTACCAGTTGCCATCGGGTTCGCGCAGGTTGGCTGGAATGCGCTCGTTCAAGACGTCGGATTGGATGGGCTGGAACAGGCCGGCCTGCTGTGCTCGCCACAAAGCGCCAGCGTCAGCGGTGATGAACAGGTCGGCCGGACTGTTGGCGCCTTCGCTGCGCATGCGGGCGATCAATTGATCGGCATTTCCGTCGATGCGGTTGATGCGGATGCCGGTCTCGGCCGTGAAACGCTCATATAAAGCCAGATCGCTGTCGTAGTGGCGCGCGGTGTAGAGATTGACGACGCCAGCGTCGGCGGACGCATCGCTCGATCCGGCTTCTTCCCCCCCAGTTCCACACCCGGACAGCAGCGCGGCAGCAGCGGCGGACAACGCGAGTTTTTTCATAATCAAAAGCCCTTTCACGAGTCGGGTACCGCTATTGAGACCTGTTCTCAAGGCTTTGGTTGCTGCCGGTATGAGCAGATCCGGCATTCATCGTAGGGATGAGCATAGACGAAAAGCGGTTTGCCCATTGACGAGATAAGCATCGTCGATCATTGCGCCGCGGCTACAAATGCGAACCATTAGCAATACGAGGGGTTTCATGGTCAATGTCGTTCCGTCCGCCTGCGCGCGGCTTTCTGCGGGCGCAGGTTTAGCTGCTTTGGCGCTCTCGTCAGCGACAGTCGCGGGTGCGGAAGAGGCTGGGTCGACTGAGATCGTGGTGACGGCGGCGGGGTTCGAGCAGAAAACCACCGATGCGCCGGCGAGCATCAGTGTGGTCACCGCGGAGGAACTGCAGCAGCGCCCCTACATCACATTGATCGACGCTGTGCGCGACCTCGAAGGGGTCGACGTAGGCGAGACGTCGGACAAAACCGGTCAGCGGACAATCAGCATCCGCGGCATGGGCTCTGACTACACACTCGTACTGATCAACGGGAAGCGCCAGAACAACCACGGAGACATCTATCCGAACAGCTTCGGCGGCAATCAGTTCAACCATATTCCGCCGCTGGATTCGATTGCGCGCATCGAAGTGATCCGCGGGCCAGCTTCCACGCTCTACGGCGCGGATGCGCTCGGCGGCGTCATCAACATCATAACCCACCCGGTTGCGCAGTGGTGGAGCGGTTCGATCACCGTTGGTCGCAGCTTTCAGGAAGATGGCCGGTTCGGTGACGATACCACGTTCGATGCCTCCATTGCCGGGCCGATCATTCCCGGCTCACTGGGGCTTTCCTTGCGCGGATCCCTCTATGAGCGGGGCGCGTCGAATCCCGAGTTCGCGCCGGCGACCGATCCGGACGGCGGTGTTCATCCGCGGGCGCTCGGCTTTGGTGGTGGTGGAAAGACGGTCGACAACACTAACAAGAGCGTGGGCGGCACCCTGAGCTGGACGCCCACGCCGGACCATACGATCGATGTCGACGTCGATTATTCGAAGCAGGTCTACGACAACACTCCAAGCTTCGATCCGGCCACGGGCACGATCCAGTACCCGCTCGGCACGCTTGACGGGATCGAAAGCATCTGGCGCGCCAGCAACGGCGGCCAGGTCCAGCCGCGCGTCGGTTATACCGAAAGGCAGGTGTTCGATCGGCTGAACTGGGCCGTGACTCACCAGGGTGACTGGGGCTTCGGAACCAGCTTTGTGTCGCTCGCCTACGTCGATACCAAGAACAAAGGCCGGACGATGCCGTTCTCGGTGGCTGAACGTCTCGAATTGCAGGGACTGTGGGATGCAGCCTGCCTTTCGATCGGCGCGGCGCCGGGCTGCCGCGGGAGCGCTCAGGACGGCTACCGGCCGCCGTCGGTGGACGATTTGTCACCGGAACAGCGCGCGGAACTGGACTCCTTTCTACCCCGTCCGATCCGTTCGCTGGAAAGCCGCCAGTACACGTTGGATGCTCGGCTTAACGTTCCGCTCGAGAACTTGGCCGGCAGTCATAACCTCGTGCTCGGCGGGCAGTGGATCGACGGCGACCTCAATGACGGCGTGTTCGGGCTGGAACTAAGCGAAGGCGGCATCGACGCGGTCCAGAAGCACAAGCAGTGGGCGCTGTTTGCCGAGGATAACTGGTCACCGGCCGACATGCTGACGGTCACCGCGGGCATTCGCTACGACAAGCACGACGTGTTTGGCAGCCGATTGAGCCCCCGGGTCTACGCGGTGTTGAACGTCACGCCCGCTCTCACCGTCAAAGGCGGCGTTAGCACCGGCTTCAAGACGCCCAAGACGACCGACCTCTATGATGGCATCCGCGGCTTTGGCGGTCAGGGAACCAACCCGATGGTCGGCAACCCGCTGCTCGAACCCGAAACCAGCGTCAACAGCGAGATTGCGCTCTATTGGGATCCTGCGCCGCACAGCGGCATCAACGTCACGATGTTCCAGAACGACTTCAACGACAAGATCGACAGCACCACGGTGCAGCCCTGCGCCGTCACCGGTTTCGTGCGCCCCTGCGCTAACCTGGGTCCATACTTCGACGTCCTCGGCCTGGGCGGCACTATCAACCAGCCGGTCAATATCGACGAAGCCCGTATCCGGGGCGTAGAGGTGGCAGGCCGCTACGAGTTCGTCCCGGGTTTGCGGCTGCGGGTCAATTATACACTTACCGACAGCGAGCAGCTGAGCGGGCCGCAAGAAGGCCAGCCGCTGACCAGCACGGCCAAGCACATGGCCAATGCCACCCTCAATTGGCAGGTGACCGATCGTTTCAGCACCCAGCTTTCGGGCGAAGTCCGTTCAAGCCGTTTTCGCGGTGTCGACGAGCTGACTGGCCGCGATCTCTATTGGAAGGGCTATCACGTCCTCAATCTGGGGGCTCAGTACGAACTGAACCGGTTCATCACCATCAACGGCCGGATCAACAATCTCCTCGACCGTGATTTCACCGATTACGACGTGGATTTCGTTCGCGACGAGACGGGCACCTGGGTGGCGAGCTTCGTCGACTTCTACAACAACAAGGACAAGGCTCGCAGCTACTGGGTCAGCCTTAACGCCCGGTTCTGATGGGCCCTCGAAAGGCGAGTGCAGGGCCTCCGGGCTTCGATCTCAACGAGAAATAGGGCCAGCTTTGCAGCTGACCCCACTCTCACCGGCGTGTGAGCTCCGAAGAGCGTTTGACGCCTGACGTTGCGAGGCTGGCTTCCCGAACTCCGAAGAGTTCATCTGCCCGCATCGTTATCGTCCGGCGCTCGCGCCGGTGCCGGTTCCGTCGAAGACGAGACGATCAAAGACCGTGTTCGTCGTCGGCGGTTCCGAGACCTTCGTTGCCAATCGCACCTAGAGCGGTGTTCGCGTTGCCCGGAGGTGCTGCGAACGCCAGGTGGCGATCCGGCAATGACGGCCTTTCCGACTTTGCGCCCTTGCGGTATCGATGCGAGATTGAGGCTGCCGAAGCGGCCCGATCGCATCCCTCTACCGCGCGGCATCTCGCCGTCGCGTCGAAGCGGTTCCAAAATCCCTTCTTCCTCG